>CAJQOD010000019.1 GCA_905479865.1 uncultured Rickettsiaceae bacterium
TTCTTCTACTAATTTAGTATTTACATCTACTGCTTTGTTATCTATTTTTTTTGCCATTTTTATCTCTTGTTTAAGTTGTTTTTTACAGTATTTTATACTGCTTGATTTTTCCAACTTACACAAAGTTTATGATAGACTCGAAGGAGAAGCAAGAAGCATATCATCTAATTCATGTGATAGACCGACTTTAGCCTTCTCAAGTCCGCGTAGTTGCTGTATACCCAGTATAAGTGTAGTTTTGAGTGCGGTTTCTTCTTGCAAATACCCTGTATGTTTTTCCTCTTTTTGTGTTAGTGGGAAATTTAAACTCCGGGATTTCTGCTGAAGTTGTTCTATGTTGCGTTCCATTTCTTTTAGTTTGCCTTCCATTTCTTCTAGTTCGCCTTCCATTTCTTTTAGTCCGCCTTCCATTTCTTTTAGTCCGCCTTCCAGTTGTTGTCTTTCAGCTTCAGCTGCCGCCGCTGGCTCTGCTACTACTTCTTGTTGTTGTCTTTGCCTTTCAGCTTCGGTTTCTGTTACTTGTTTTTGTATTTGTATTTCAACTTCCAGTCTTTCTATTTCTAGTCTTGTAGCTACTACTTCTTGTTGTTGTCTTTGCGTTATTTTTTGTTTTAGAGCATCATATCTAGTGTTCTCGCGCTGTATAGTTTTCTCTAACTCCTCTTGTTTCCTAGTTATATGGTATATTTCGTCGTCAAGTATGGATAGAGGGGCTTGAAGTTGTTCAAGTGCTGCTTTTTTTTTGCGTATCTCTTCTGTCAATTGATGAATGTTAACTTCAGTATCTGATAATTCTCTTTCAAGGTTATCAATAATTTCTGCTCTATCTTCAACTTCTCCCCTACAGGCTGCAGCTGCCCCCGAAGCTGTTTGAAGGCCTTCTGTTTGCGCTTCTGCAGCTGATTGTGCTTTTGCTTGCCTACTAAGTTCTTTTCTTAATTTATTGATTTTATCATTATTTTTCATTAATTCTTCTAAAAGTTTTCTAATTTTAGTACATTCATCTACGACGACACTAAGTTCTATTAGTGTCTCAAATTGGGTAACTGTGTCTTCATCGAGCAGTACTTCCTGGTCTGCCGCCGCCGAAGTTGCCGCTGCATCATCGCCTCCATAAGCTGCAGCTGCCCCCGAAGCTGCAGTTGCCCCCGAAGCTGCTGTTCTTGGGGCTTCATCTTTTTTATTATAATCGTCATCAACTGACTCATCTTGAAACTTATCCGTGAGTTTAGGTCTAGTAAGAAACTCTGTGTCTCTACATTTCGCTTGTCCTTGCCTTACCGGAGCTGAATCCAGAGATTCTGTTGTTGCGGCACTTGCATTTAAAGGAGGGGGCAACGATATCATAGCACTGTGATCACTCATCAGAGTCGCCTCCAGAGATCCCATTGTTCCAACACTCACAGCATCTGATACTTGATCACTACCTAATATTTCTACACCTGACATAACGATGCCTACAAAATAGTTGCTTAAACTTAATTACCTATATTAACATTTGATTTTAAAATATCCAATATTATATAAAATTAATTATTTAAATTTAACTATTTATATTAAATTTATTTTAAAAATGTGTGATATTAACAAAAATTGATTAAATTTTTCTGAAGAAATTAATAAAATATTAACTATTAGCCTTAATATGTACTTATTTCTAATGCTCAGTGTATAGTGAATTGACTCTGAAGAAGTTCTACAGGTTATACCATTACCCATTTCAAATTATATATTAGCAATTTGCCAGGTCTCTGCTGTACTCACGTATTTATATACGCTGCGCAGCATCGCCTTGAAATGCAAACCTCTAATTCAAAATGGGCAATAGTATTATATGAAGATTGGAAAAGAGGTTAAAAAATGTTGTCATCATTAAAATTTTGCAAATAAAGCAATTATTCCACTCATTATTCGTGAACCTCTTTTGAAATGGCTGTAATTAGGGTGATATTTCTGCTGCTCGAATATTATCTAATGCATAAATGCAGTTTGCCATGATAGGGTTTTCTTAAATGTACTTCCTTCTTTTTTCTACCTGCGAAGCCCTTGGGTCTAAGGTAAATCAGGGGCTATATAAGAATGGTTGATTAAATTTCTGATAGTAGTTTGTGGTTTGCAGGTCGGTAGTTTTTGGATAGATGTGGTTGCTGCTTCAGTTTAAGTGCGCTCATGGCTACCCGCTTTTTTCATTAATTGCTTCGATTGCTGCAAAAGCAGCAACTTTTAATATATCTGCTGCTGATGAACCCATAGGGACTATTTGTACGGGATATTCAAAACCATTAAGTATTGGTCCGATAAATATACCCCCGGAAAGCTCTTCAAGCAGATTTGTAGAAATCGCCGCAGAGTGTAGCCCCGGCATAATCAGTATGTTAGCCGGGCCACCTAGTCTGCAGAAAGGATATAGTTTCTGCAAATGTGGGTTCAGTGCTACGTCCACGGTCATTTCACCATCATATTCGAAATCTATCTCCATTTGATCAAGCATGGTCACTGCATCCCGAACCCGATTTGTTTTTTCTCTTTCAGGGTTGCCAAAATTAGAAAATGACAGAATAGCAGCGCGTGGTTTGAATCCCATGGATTTTGCAACTTTTGCTGTTTGCAGAGTGATTTCTACTATATCTTGAGCCTGGGGAAATTCGCAAGCTGTATTATCAGCAATCATAATATTATGCTTGCTGGAGAGCATTATGGAATAACCCATTATACGTTTGTTTTTCTTTGGTCTGATTACTTTGCAAATATCATCAAGACTATTGTAGTAGCTCTTGGTTATACCGGTGACCATGGCATCAGCATCTCCACAAGCGATCATACATGCGGCAAACACATTGCGATCCATTTTCACCATACGTGCGCAATCTCTGTATAGATAACCCTTGCGTTGTAATTTCAAGTATAATTTATCAATATATTTATCAAGATTTTTATTAATGGCTGCATTCATCACTGTTATGCCTTCAAGGTTATAGCCTTCGCCCATACTCTTAATAATCGGATCGATTCTTTCACTTCTGCCAACAATTATCGGTTTGCCGTAATTTTCATCACGCATCATCATTGCAGCTTTAATGATTTCTTCCTCTTCACCTTCAGCAAATATCACTCTTTGCAGGTCTGCATGATTTATTCTTTCGTAAATGAAATGCATATATGTGGAGGTTGGGTTCAGCCTACTGGCAAGCTCTGCTTTATATGCTCTGATGTTAAGTTCGCTGATTTTTGCAACCCCTGAGGCAATGGCAGCTTCAGCAACAGCAACCGGTACTGTGGTTATCAGCCTCGGGTCAAATGGTACGGGTATAATATACTCAGGACCAAATGATTTACGCCCGGCACCGTATGCCCTATATACTTCACCTGGAACGGGTTTTCTGGCAAGATCGGCAAGAGCTTTTGCCGCCGCTATTTTCATTTCTTCATTAATAGAGGTAGCACGTACATCTAGCGCACCTCTGAAAATATAAGGAAATCCCATGACATTATTGATCTGGTTATTATAATCAGAACGGCCGGTGGCTATAATTGCATCCTTGCGGACAGATTTTATGTCTTCAGGGGTAATTTCCGGATCAGGGTTTGCCATAGCAAAAATGATCGGAGATGAAGCCATGGAAGCTACCATATTTTTTGTAACAGCTCCTTTGGCAGAAAGGCCAAGAAATACATCCGCTCCTTTCATTGCATCAGCTAGAGTTCTGCATTTAGTGTCAGCTGCTTTTTCCTCTTTCCATTTGTTCATACGCTCAAGCCGACCTTTGTAAATCACGCCTTTTGTATCACACAATATGACATTATTTTTGTCAACGCCAAGTGCAATGGCTAGATTGATACAGGACATAGCAGCAGCACCGGCGCCATTTACTACGATTTTGATATCTGACATTTTGCGTTTTGTAAGAAATACCGCATTAATCAGACCGGCCGCAGTAATGATTGCAGTTCCATGTTGATCATCATGGAACACTGGTATATCCATTAGCTCTTTCAGTTTTTCCTCAATGATAAAACATTCCGGTGCCTTGATATCTTCAAGGTTAATTCCACCCCAGCTAGGACCCAGATATTTTACGGCATTTATGAACTCATCAGGATCAGTACAATCCACTTCAACATCAAAACAGTCAATATCGGCAAATTTTTTAAATAATACCGCTTTTCCTTCCATCACCGGTTTTGATGCCGCAGCGCCAATCGCTCCAAGTCCCAAAACGGCTGTACCATTTGTGATGACAGCAACAATGTTGCCCTTGGCTGTGTATTTATAAATGTCTTCAGGATTTTTCTGAATTTCAAGACAGGGTGCAGCTACGCCTGGAGAATAAGCCAGTGCCAGATCCTGTTGTGATACTAGCTGTTTGGTGGGTTTGAGAGCAATTTTACCAGGTTTGCCGTTTTGATGATATTCAAGAGCTTTGAGATATTCTGGTGATTTTGTATTATCCATACTAAATATTTTTAAATAAAATGATCTATCTTATCCCAAGATATACACAAGAAGTGATAATGACAAGATTGAAAAGATTGTTGTAAAGGTTATTATGGAAGACATGGTTTCCGGGTCTCCGCCTAGTTGTCTTGAGAGAATATACGACGAACTGGCGCATGGCAGACAACTAAAGAGTATACCCACAGATTTAGCTGTGCCGGTTATACCCATTAACCAAAGTACGATAAATGTGACGATGGGCATTAAAATAAGTTTGATACTGCTAGCAAAAATAACTTGTTTAAAATACTCCGGTGCTACTTTTAATTTAATACCTGCGCCAACAATTAATATACCGATAGCTAGTGCTGAATTAGCAAGACTATGAATTGTTTTCTCAATGCCTACATTTAATGTTAGTTGTAAATAGTTAAAGGTAACCCCTGCAATACTTGCAAGTACAAAAGGATTTGCTCCAATCGATTTGATCATTAATAATAAGTTTTTTCTTTTTGTTGAAACACCACTATTTTTTGGTATGTAATGAGTAAAAGACATGACAGCAATAATGTTTGTCAAAATCAAAAGATAAGGTGAAATGGTTGCAACAATTGTTAATCCTTCTGTACCAAATAGAGCAGCACCAAGTGCAAAAAATATATAATTATTATATCTGGTTGCTCCCTGAAAGACAGAAGTAAACTGTACTCTGCTATAAGGCCGTTTAGTTTGATAAAGAATCAGCATTATTGCGACAATTAAAATAGAGGTTATTAGTGCTGCGGTTAGTCTCAAAAATTCGGAAGAATTCAGATCGACTTTTGCGCTATATTCAAATAATACGGTTGGAAACAGGATGTAAAAAGATAATTTTTCCAGTCCACGCCAGAATTCACCGGAAGTTAGCCATTTCCTTCTTATTACACTTCCTAAAAGTGCAATAAGAAATATTGGCAAAACATTGTAAAAAACGCTATACATGATTGATTTATCTTACGTGTAGAACTCATAGATATAGTACTTCCCCTTTATCCTCACAGTGCGTTATTCTGCGGATTCAAAAAATTCACCTAGCAATCTAGGTTAAAATTTTTCTCACCTTGAATAGCTGCTGTGATAATAAAGTTGAAACACTATAATAACAACTCTAGGCCATAAAATCAACAAATCTTATTAAATAACTTATATTCCTTAACGTTTGTACTAGCTCTTGATGACGATTGTGTTAGCAATTTTGTCATGTAGAGTGATGCCCCGTTTGCTAAAAACAGCCGACCAGATGCCAATGAATGCAGTGATATAGCCACAGAATCTTTTGATAAGATTATATGTAGAAGGCCTGGAGTAGTCATCTGCATCAACAATTTTCATGCGCATTACCATTTTACCAGGCGTGGTACCAAACTTACGCCATAATACAATAAAATAAACTCCCATAAAAACAGTGTTTAATATGAATAAAGATCCAGAATAAGTGAAGAATTTAGAGGCGGTAATGTAGTTTCTAAAATCCGGCATTTTGACAGCTAATATCATTGCTTCGGAATCAGAAGTGTCAATACCGTGCTGAATAAAAAATCCCTGAAAAATATAGATGAAAAAATATTTTGAGATGATGTTCATCACTGGAGTCAGAACTACTGACAAGATTACAATATCAATTGTCATTGCAAAGACTCTTGAAATGAATTTAGGATAAATAATCTGTTTTTGCATTTTATTAGTTAACTCATTTGAAGTTGCATAAGCCTTCCTTCATCGCTCATACTGTAGGCTTGGCTTCTGATTTCTAGTGTCAACGTCAACCAAACTACATGAAGTTGAGGCTCACTTCCTTTGTAGCAAATGGTAGCACTTTAAGCAATTTTATTGAGAAAAAAATAATTAAAGCTGCGGCTATCAGTACCATTGCTGCGACAGTAAACAGTGATCCATAATAGAGATAACTGGAAATAGCAATGAATCCAGCGCACATCAGAGCGCGCATTGCCATAATCGCAGAAGAAGCTGTACCTTTGATATTTGGAAATATTTCTAAAGAGCGTGCGAACACCACAGGGTAGCTGATGGCTGTTCCAATGCCGTAAATTATCATGGAGATGGTTGTTAAGTAAGGGGCTTTGTCGGTTATTACAGCTACAGATAACATGAATAATCCACCAATTAGTGCAAATAATCCACCATAAATTATACAGTTTTTTTCACCAATTAGTTGGCTGATTTGTCCGGAATAGAGGCTAAAGGCTGAGAATACAGCGATAATAGCACCTTGGTGTAGAGCATAATACATAATTGGTAAGTTGTAGGTTTCCATATATAGGAACGAACTGCATGCAACAAAGCTCATCCATCCAGAAAAGCAAATGCTGGGCATACAAGAAGCATATAGGAAGCTTTTGTCTGTTAATAATGTTTTAAAATCGTATGCTATGTTCTTAGTACTTAACTTATTAAAGTGTTTTTTTGTTTCTGCAAGCCAAAAATACAGCATTATCCATGAAAAGACAGAAATAATTGCAATCATGGTGTAATTCCCTCTCCAGCCAATCGTTTCATTGATAAAACCGCCGGCAATTGGAGCTATAGACATAAAAACGGTAATGAGTGAGTTCATCGTACCGATAAGCTTTGCTGACTTGTCTGCAGAATAGACATCTGCAATCATAGCAAAAGCAACTACAGCTGAAGTGCTGGCGCCAAACCCTTGTATAAATCTTGAGAATAGTAAAAACTCTATTGAGTTTGCAATGACGCAACCACATGCCCCGACTAGCATTATAAAATTTCCCACTAGCATTACTTTGCGGCGGCCAAAAGCATCAGATAGAGGTCCATAGATTATGCTTGAAATACAAAAACCAAAAAAATTCAGAGCAATTGTCATTTGAGTTAGTCCATCAGATATATCAAAATAGTCTGAAATATCTGGAAAACTTGGGACAGAAATGTCCGCCTCGACGCTACATGTAAGCAGTGATATTACAAGTAGAAATGGTAAGTGTTTAGTCATGGTTTTTATTTTATGTGTAGTTCAATTATGTAAATGTTATTTAGTGTAAAAGTAAGCAGTTCTAGGTTTTCACCGGTGCAATAGCCTGTGTAGTCTAGCTGCTGGATTTAAGCATATTTAGGGTGTTGGCTGGAAATCAGACATTAGGCATTCTAGCATTAAGATGCCTCTTTGGTCAATAGAAGAGTTGTATGGTATAATCTTTCTTGCTGCAGGCTATAAGCTATAGTATATGTAGCTTATAGTGTAGTTTAAAAAAATGTGATAATGAACTCAAGGCTAAGACCACAAGTTGGCGTAGGTGTGTTGATATTTAATAATAAAGGAGAAGTTTTGCTAGGACAGAGGAGTAATAGCCACGGAGACGGCGATTATGGTCCGCCTGGGGGGCATCTGGAATTTGGAGAGTCGTTTGAAGAATGTGCCATTCGAGAAGTGAAGGAAGAGATTGGTGTAGAGCTTATATCTCCTCAATTTTTGAGTGTTACAAATGATGTATTTATTGATGATAATAAGCATTATATATCGATTTTTATGCAGGGTATTCTACCTGAAGGGCAGCAAATAGTAAATATGGAGCCATATAAGATTTTAGGATGGGAATGGTTTGATATAGATAAATTACCGGAAAATTTATTTTTACCGCTAAAGAATCTGGTGGCTAGTGGAAAATTAAACGAGATAAAAGTTTGATGGAAAAAATCATATTCCGTAAAGCACTGAAAGCTGATCTTAAAGATATAGTACATTTGCTTGCAGATGATGAGTTTGGACAAGAGCGTGAAGTTGAGTCCGATCTTACACCGTATGCTAAGACGTTTTGCTTGATTGATCAAGATGAAAATCAAATGTTAATGGTAGCTTGTATTAAAGATAAAATTATCGGAACTGCTCACTTAACTATAATGCCGAGCTTGACTTTTGTAGGTAGCATAAGGCTAAATATAGAAGCAGTTAGGATAGCTCCATCTTGCCAAGGGCAAGAATTTGGTACTAGGATGATTCAGGAGGCGATAAATTGGGGGCGGCAAAAAGGCGCAACAATTATACAGCTTGCTACAAATAAGCAGCGCACAGGGGTTAAAAAGTTTTATGAGAATCTAGGATTTAAAGCTTTACACGAAGGGATGAAGCTTTATCTATAGCATTTTTTAGCTCGCTAATCTTCTTCTCGATAGCTTTTTCTGAATAGTGCGTGAATTCACAGCCCCAGACAGGTTTCGGAAATAATTTGTCATTTTTGTATCTGGCAATAATATGGATGTGTAATTGTGACACTACGTTTCCAAGCATTGCGATATTTAGCTTATCTGGAGCTGATTCGCTTTGCAGGGCTTGTGCTACCAGTTTTGTTTCTGCATTTAATAGATTATAATCAACATCACTTAAGTCTGTGATTTCAATGATATTACTTAGTCTGGGTACTAAAATCACCCAGGGAAAGTCAGAGTTATTGATCAGACGAACTTGGCATAATTTAAGGTCTGTGATAATTCGGCTATCTTTCTCAAGTGTTTTGTCCAATTCAAAAGTCATAGTTATTATTTAAGTTGATTTGCTTTTATACGTAACAGCGTCAATTATTTTAGCAAAAGCCCCGTTGCCAAGCACGTTAGCACTGGTAATTACCGGATCAAATAATATGTAAAGAGCTGTAATTAGTGATAGCATTTCAGAATTAAAGCCTAAATATTGTTCTAATATTGGTAACATAACGATGATTCCACCGCCTGGAATTGCAGCAACCGAGAATTTTGCCAGCACGAAATAGCCGGTGAAAATCAAATAGGTAAATAAATGCGGTTGGGCTAGTTCATAATTTTTCAGAATAGCAAATGCAAAGCACGGAATAGCTATACAGTCACCAATCAGGTGGACATTAACTGTAGCTGGCACCACTGTGTGTACCATATCTTTGTTCTTGGCGTTGCGCTCAGTGCCTACTAAAGTAAGCGGCATGCTTGCAGCACTAGACATTGTGCTGAACCCACTGAGCATAGCTGGTAGCATGTTTTTGATAGAGGATAGTGATTGCGTAACATTAAACTTGTTGAGTACAAAATATAGTAAAACTATATATCCAAACTGCGCGATTGCTATGATTACAAAGATTGAAGTATAGTCCCTGATTATCTGAACGACAATGCCATCATATTGTAGCTTGACTATGAAGCCAGCGACAAAAATTGGGATTAGCAAAGTGATTACTGCCAGTAATTTGTTCACTATTTTTTCGAGTATAAACCCAGCTTTTTCAGCATGTTGGGGCGTGATATTTGCAGATAATATTCCAGTGATAATACCGGAGAACATGGCGATATGATTGGGAATTAGAGTTGGTAACTCAAATAATGTAGTTGCTATTAAACTGGCTGTTTCGTCCGGCATTGCTATGTTCATATCAAACTTGTAAATCCATATACCAAGAAATTGGCTTAAAGTTGTGGAGATAAAGTTGGAAATAACTACACCTGCAAGAATTAGCAGAATTATTTTTGAAGCATCTTTTGCAAGGCTTACAGCTGCTTTGTAAAGAAGACTGAAAATGATGACCGGAAGTAAAAAAATAATCAGAGATTTTATTGAAAGACTAATTCCTAATAGTAATTGAGCTACGGGAACAGGGATGAAGTTTCCAAAAGAGATGATAGCCGCAATGACTAGCACCAATATTACGGGCATTTGATGAAACATAACAGTTTACCTGAAAAATTTAATATAAAAAAATAATGAAAATTTGAATGCAGAATATTATTTACCGGACTAACCGGTAATAATAGTGGTTATTGTGATAAAAAAATAGCCGTTTTCGCCCATAGATACTAAAAAATAAATTAGTATAATCAATCGTGCTGTCAGCGTAACATTGTGGAAGTAAATTGTCTAATATTTTCTCCAGCGTTAGATTTTTATTGTTCGGGATTTTTGAAAACAATCACTAATATCTAAATAAAAAAGTATAAGAATTTTGTCAAAAATGGCTTGAGTTATACACAAAACGGTATTTCCTACTAAATATTAAGTTGTATTTTAATGTAAATCTAATGATGATTTTGTTGTTTCACAAGCACTATAGGGGTTTGAAGAGGGTGCTTATTTTTTAATCAACTTATACGGGAACTAGAGATTCATTGGAAATAATATATCATTTTAACAGCTTACTCACAGAGTTATACACAATTGTTGTGGATATTAATTTGTAAAAATATTTGTTTCAACTGTGAGTTTTAATTACCCTGCATTTAAGTAAGCGATCGCAAGAGATAAAATGGCTATTGCCTGAAAAAAAACTCTTAACGACATTAGGGCAGTTCCATATTTTTTACTAAATTTCCCGCCGGCAGCCATCGAAACTAATCCAAGGAGTAAGATTGCTGTTGTTAGGATTGTAAAAAGAATAATATACAACATAATTTATTTTGAGTTAATTCATTCTAAGTTGATGATCAATATTGTACTACATTTTCTTTATTTATACGAAATTATTTTTTTAACCGCTACTATGCTGGGTTAATATTAAATTGACAATCAGAGCGAGTTTTATTAGACTGCCAAAATTACTTATAAACAGATATAGACTTACAGTTATGAGACGTACATTTCAACCAAGTAATCTGGTCAGAAAAAGAAGACACGGTTTTAGAGCCAGAATGGCGACAGTTGGTGGTAGAAATATCATTAAGAATCGTAGAGCTAAAGGCAGAAATAAATTAACTGCATAGTTTTAGGTGGCTATCTTCTCCTTAAAAAACCAGAAAGAATTTGATCTTGTTAATAAGTATGGTTCCAAAAGGCACGGGTCATGCTTAATTCTTGTCTTAGCTACAAATTTCACTCATATCACTTCACCAACTCAATCCCCTACTTTTTTTGGCATGAAAGTAAGCAGAAAATTGTCAAAAAAGGCTGTCGTGCGTAATAGAGTAAAAAGACGTATCAGACATCTTGTACGTCATATCGTCAAGACTCCTACTATTGATACCGGTAATACTGCTTTTATTATCATACCCAAGAAGGGTTTTGATAAAGTAAGTTTTGTAAAATTAACTGCTGACTTTTATAATGCTTTTGCAAAAGCATTATCCTAGGCCAATTTTCTTACATCTCTTAATTGTAAAAAATACAACAAATATTGAGGAATAATAGTTAAATTTTTATTGCAGTTACTTATGATTTTTACCTTTTGTTGACTTATGATTTAGTATTGATGTACCCTTTAGTTAAGGCTATTAAAAGGTTTGGGAGAAATATATATGGCATCAGCAGAGACATACAAAGATTTAGGTAAAGCATTAGCTGTAAATGTAGAACTCATTAATAGCAGGTCTGGAGCGGAAGGTCTGCAGGAAGCTTTTAAAGAAGGAGGGCAACTTGACTCTGTCTTAAAGTTGCTAGATCAAAAAGATCAGCAATTGCATGAGTATGAAACAAATTTGATGGCTAAGTTTGATCCCGTTAATCCTGGAGCTATCACGCGTGATTATGTCAATAGAGAAACTGCTAAAGGCGAACATGAACGCATGGAGATACAAACTCTTCGCAACCGGTTGAATGAACTTTCTGAAGCAGCGGGGCAGTCGACCAGTGCTTGGGTGCGCAAGAAGGCTACTGATGAGTTTATTGCAGGGATCCAGCAAGGACAAAAGGTTGAGAAGGGGTTTTTGTCAACGTTATTAGGCGTGATAGGTAATGCCTTTAAATTTGGCGGAAAGACAGAATTAGTAGAAAATACTCAGCAATTGAAAAAATTTAGCGCAGAGCTGGCTGGTGAAAAAGTAGCCAGGTTTGAGATTCCTGGTAAGGCGCAGAATCTGGAGCAACAAGTAGAAGTACAGGTTGAGCAGCAGGTAAAGCCAAAAGTTGAAGTTCAATCTAATGCTCCGGAAGTGATCCAAGAAGCTGCAAAAAGTAAAATACCTCCACCTCCGCTTATGCCGGATACTGTAGTGAAGAAAGGCCCACCTGTACCTCCAGAGCCGCCAAAGATGTCAGAGGTGAATGTGGCTGATAAAGGCGGTAAAAAAGCTCCAGGAATTATGGATCTTGCCGGTGAATTACAAGCTGCTGCTGCTGCTCGTAATGCAAAAACAGCAGTATCTCTTGACCATGCGGACTATCAGTACGTTCCAACTGGAACTCCAAAAGCAAAAAAAGAAGAGGGTTTAATGTCTGTGTTAAAAGATAGAATAGATCCTGACCTGAGTGGGTCTCAGCCGTTGCTTGACGGTTCTTATAAAGAGCAGCAAATGAATGTATTATATTCTGCCATGATTGATGGAAAGGATGATCTTGTCAAAGAGTTGCTTAAACACCAGTCCGAGCATGCAACCGGTGAAGTTGATGCTGATTGGGGGGAGCCAATAATGGAAATTGGTAATACTTTTTCTGCCGAAGATTTAGAGAAGATTCGTGATGCCGTATCTGAAACACAGGCTAGAGTGAAAAGGGGAGAAGAGTTACCTAGCAAAATTACCGAGAGAGCTAAACAAGCTCCTGAAGTTAAATCTGAGCAAGCTGCTGCTGTGCCTAAGAAAGTGGATGAACCAGTTGTAACTAATACTATTCCGGACACTCCCAAGATGCCCCTATCTGCACCAAAACTTCCTAAGACGGTAGAGGCAAAGAAGCCTGTGACAGCTAAGCCGATTGTACGCGCAGATCGTGGAGGTTTATTAAGTGAAATTCAGAAAGGTACAAAGCTTAAAAGTAATAAGGGAGCAGGTGTTGGTGGCGGTATGAACGTTGATGGTTTTGAGTATACAAAAACGTCTGAAAAAACTGAGATGGCAGCAGCCATGGCTGGCAGAAGAGAGGCGATAAGTGGTTATGAAGAAAAAATAGAAGAGTTGCTTGAGGATTTGCCGGCCGGCAAGCAATTGAATGAATTATATTCTGCTGTTATTGAAGGTGATAAGCAGAAAATTGATACAATTATTGAGGTTGGTGATCAAACAGTCTTTAACAATAAGGATATAGAGCGTGTTTGTCATGCGGCTACCAAGGTCACAGTTACCCAGGCTGCGCCTAAGAAAATCATTGTTGAAAGAGGTATAAAGGATCTTGCAAAAGCAGCCAATATTGAGCTTCAAACAAGTAGGGAGTCGGAATAATGAGAGGTCTGGATTGTAGAAGATGATAAAGACAATATATTAGATGAATTGGATCCGTATCTTAAGAAAAGGTATGAGTCCGAGCTGTCTCATATCTTTGAAGATTTAGAAAAAGATGACGATCTGGGCAAGGCTATTGAACAAATTTGTGATGACACGAATGATTTAAATGAGATTCAGTCAAAGCTTATTTTGACGATTAAAGAACACCTGAAGATTTCTCGGAAGAGCAATCTGAGGGTAGATGAAGGAGTTGATGCTGACGAGGAAAAAATAGCAAAAGATATTACAGAATTTTGTCGCACTGTTATGCAGGATTTAGACAAAGATATTGAACAAAATCCAGGTAGGATCAGCCACAAAGATAGGGCGCATCTTTTGAACGTAGAAGCTAAAAAGAACCTCAAGCGTGTAATGAAGAGTTTTGTAATTTATCAGGTTTATAAAATTATGAATCCAAAAAGGATTGCCGGTGAAACGTCTAAAGAGAATTATCAGAATAATTTGATATATGGCGGGCAAAAGCTAGCTGCTAAATATGAGGGCGGCAAGGAGGATGACTTAAAGAAATATGGCTCTGCAGAAGTTAATCGTATGCAGAGGCAAGCCTCTTCAATCAAAAGAGATGGTGGCGGATTCAGTAGATGAATTATGTTTCCCTTAAATTATCCATACTCTATACAACTACAGTATTAATGCAGCAATATTCTTAAGAAATTAAAGTCACCTGGTAACATTGATATCTGTCAATATTTTAATGAACTTCGCCAGTATAAGAAGAGAGATATGATAGTGCTAGTTAGAATTATAGAGAATATATAAAAGCGGAAAAAGAAATTGATTTTGGCTATGATAGTATATGCGGTGATTTTTATTTTTGGCACACTGCTTGGTAACTTTACCACCACTTTATTATATCGACTTCCGCGCGGTATAGTCCTTTATGGTTTTAATAAAAAACTAACCAAGCCTCCCTTTTGCTCAAACTGTGTACATCCTCTGAAATTCTATGAGTATCTTCCTATTTTAAGCTGGGTTAGTACACTCGGAACTTGCAATTACTGCAAAATGCCGATTACATTTTCCTATTTTTTACTCGAAATGTCAGCAGGTATTTTTGCTGTTCTCTGTGCGATACTGTATGGACACAATATTGAGAACTATATAATTATGTTTTGCTTTTACATAACAGGAGTGCTTGCTTTTTTCATAGGATATGAGCATGGAATTGTCCCTAAGGTAATTACAGCTAGTTTGGTGTTTGAGGGAATATTGTATAGAACATTAAATGATCAATCTATTTTACCCTGGTTTACTGCTCTTTCTTTTGCATCAATTTTATCTCTGTATATATTTAGAGATAAATTGTACAACGTTAAAAGGCAGGAGCTGGTACATATAATTTTACCGACGAGCGTTTGGTTAGAAGATTCTGGATTGATAATTTTTATACTAGGAATGTTGCCAATATTTTTTATTACTAGAATGTTTTTAGTTAAAATCAATTTTTATAATGTTAGTGTAATGTTGCTAATATTTATGGTGCTTGGCGAAACCAGTGCGTTATTTTAGCTAAGCGTTTAAATGATGAGCAAAAGATAGTTGACAGATTTGCAGCCATTGTTGACTCGTTATATTTTGTACTATTGATTATCATTTCCAGAAACAGTCTGATACTCACCATTTTTCTTTTTGATAATGTCATATTGACGTTGAGCTATAGAATCCGTGAAATGAATGCTTCCGGAAATACCGGCGAACGTTTCTGGAGAATTCATTTTACTTAAGAATTTTGTTTTATTATATCCTGTCCCTATGTACTCCCCAATCATTTTACCGGCATCATAAGCAATTGCATGCATGAAAGAAATATGGCCAATACCTGCTTTTGTAGTGCGCGCTGACAAGTCGGTATTAATGATGTTCAGTGAGCCGGTGAAGGTAATATCCATAGGTGATGAGAGGTTGATGTCAACTCTGCTATCTCCTGCAATAACAGCTTTTTTATCAAGTTTATATTTACGAGCACTGCTATAGAGTAGCTGGAGTGTGGCGGGGTCATCTGCGAGTAATACCACAGGCTGTGTTAGGTTGAAGTCATTTTCATTAAGATTATCAACACTGTCGGATACTACATGCATGGAGTCTGCCATGTCTTCTGGAGAATTGCCATAAAACTCTACACGTGAGAGTGTGCCGTCTCCATTTGCGATCATATCATGCAGAATTTTGCTAACTGTGCTCGAGTGTCTGCCAGATGGTAGCAATGCAATGTAGTTTTTATAATTATTTTCCAGGAAATAATTTGTTAGTTGCTCAAGTTGGCGCATTGGCGCATGACCGTATATGAAAACCTGTTTATCTGCGAGTACCGGGTTATTTGAAAAGGATAATACGATAGTACCTTTACCTTTGATTTTATTTGCAACAGTTTTTGTGGTTTCTGAATATATTGGACCAATTATTATATCAGTTCCCTGTTCAAAAATTTTCTCCAATGATTGACTGAGTCTTTGCTGCTCAGAATCATACGTTGTCACTCTGATTTTTGTTTTGGCACTATCAGATAGTCCAATTTTGATCATCTGTACGTACTCCTTGCTGAGTTCTGCTTCAGACCCGGACATAGGAAGTAAAACTGCAATATCAACCACGTTTTTTCCCCCAATATTTTTTAAATCAGATTGATTACAGGCACTGATAGAGATGAGGCAGATAAAAGAAATGATGAGTTTTAGAAATTTTTGTTTTATATTAAGCATAAATAATTCTCCAAAGAGGATCAAGTGAATTTGTGTTCAGGGCTTTATATTGTTTCAACACCAATAGGAAATTTGAGCGACATAACATTACGTGCGCTCGATGTACTTAAAAGCTCCGATATTATACTTTGTGAAGATACCAGAGTTTCGAATAAATTACTAGCAAAACATGGCATTAAAGCATCTTTAAAGGTGTATAATGACAAAAGTGATGGGTTGCTGCGTAACCTTATAAGTAAATTTATTACAGACGGAAAAATTATTAGCCTAATTTCGGATGCAGGTACGCCGCTAATTTCAGATCCTGGATACAAATTAGTGCGCCAGCTCAAAACAGAAGGTTTTTATATTGATGTGATTCCCGGGCCATGCGCTATTATTGCGGCGCTTACTTTGTCTGGCCTGCCTACAGACAGATTTCTGTTCTCAGGTTTTTTACCGAAGACTAAAGAGGGGAAGAAAAAAGTTTTCCAAGAGCTAATTCCGCTCGAAGCTACTCTGATTTTTTATGAAACAGCCAATCGGTTGGTGCAAACTTTGGAAGCTGCTTTAGAGATTTTTGGAGACAGGGAAGCTAATGTCGCACGTGAGCTAACCAAGTTATATCAAGAATCGAGATTAGCTAAATTATCTGAATTGATAGAACATTATAAAAATGTTCCGGCAAAAGGTGAGATTGTTTTTAGCGTATCTGGCAAAGTAGAGCAATTAGTGTCTGATTCTCTGATTGAAAAAGAATTATCTGCATTATTATCTAAAGGCAAGAGCGCAAAAACTGCGTCAGATATAGTTTTTGGTAAATATAAAGAGCAATTTAGCCGTAAGAATATATATCAGATGGCCAATCGATTGAAGTGATGATAATTATAATTGGTTTTTAATGATTTCAGCATTAAAATTTAATATTGAAAATACTTGCAAAAAAATGGAATCTTACATATACTTCCCGATACCTGAAAGAGCAACGTGGCCTTGGCATGCCTAATTTGCCTTAAGTTTAAAGATTTATTAAATGCCAAATATAGAGGATTCTATGCCTAAAATGAAAACCCATTCGGGTGCTAAAAAGCGTTTTAAGCTGACAGCTTCCGGTCAAGTTAAAGGAGCTCAAGCTGGCAAACAGCACTTTATGAGACGTCGTACTAAATCTCAACTTCGTAATCAAAGAGGAACTGAAATTCTTTGCAGCCAGGATGCAAAGAGATTGAAGAAAATTTTCCTCCCAAATAGTTAATCAGAAGGTAATAGTATGACACGCGCAAAATCAGGAAAAATATCAAAAAATCGCCACAAGAAAATAATCAAAATGGCTAAAGGCTATAGAGGCAGAGCTAATAACTGTTTCAGAGTGGCTATCGAAAGAGTTGAAAAAGCACTTCAATATGCTTATCGTGATCGTAGGAATCGTAAGCGTGATTTTAGAGGTTTGTGGATTCAGAGAATTAATGCCGCTGCTCGCCAGCACGGTATGATATACTCAACACTTATCAGCGGTATGAAAAAAGCAGAGATCGAAGTGGATCGTAAAATGCTGGCTGAATTAGCTGTTAATAACCCTGAGAGCTTTGCCCATATTGTAGAGCAAGTTAAAAAAGCCGGTTAGCCTCACGCTTTACACGTATTAAGCACTGCTTCGCCTTTTTAAGAAGGTATTGCTTTGAGTTGAAATGTTGTGTCTGGCTCATCAAACACTGAGCTTTGCGCAAGCATGACACATTCATAAATTTATAAGTTCACTTAAATTTCATGGAATTGGTGTAATGCTTTAATTTTTCTGGATTTGTGCGTGAGCATAATGTAGAATGGCCTGAATTATCCTAATGCTTGGAAGCAGTATTAAATACAATGCAAATATTTCCCTTAAGATTATTGCCGGCGCACCCTAAATTTGATTTCATGCAAATGAAGAGGGTTAGTTATGGTTTGTCAATAATTCTGCTGCTTGTTAGCGTTGCATGGATTAGCATTAATCAATTTAATTTTGGTATTGATTTTATTGGTGGGATCAGTATGGAAGTACGAGCCAATGAAGAACCTGACCTTACTGAAATGAGGGAGGTGTTGGGTGATCTGGATATTGGTGAAGTGGTGTTACAAAATTTTGGTACTTCTAAAGACCTGTCTATCAGAGTTGGCGTTAGTAGCGAGGAAAATCTGATGGAAAACATTGCCCTTATAAAACAGACATTGCAGGATAATTTTTCCTATGAGTTTGATTATAGAAAAGTAGATTTTGTTGGTCCTCAGGTTGGAGATCAAATGATCAGATCCGGTGCCATGGCGATGATTTTGTCATTTATAGCTATTATGCTTTATATTTGGATAAGATTTGAATGGCATTTTGGCGTA
Organism: uncultured Rickettsiaceae bacterium; assembly: GCA_905479865.1. GTDB lineage: Bacteria > Pseudomonadota > Alphaproteobacteria > Rickettsiales > Rickettsiaceae > Megaera_A. The sequence continues at coordinate 18,667 of CAJQOD010000019.1, forward strand.
GGTGTGTTGTTGGCATTATGCCACGATGTGATATTAAGTCTGGGATTCATGAGTATTACAGATTATGACTTCAACCTGAGTACCATTGCAGCTATCCTGACAATAATAGGATATTCCGTAAATGATTCGGTGGTGATTTATGACAGAATTCGTGAGAATTTGCGTAAATATAGCAGAAAAGGGGTTGGTGATATAATTAATTTAAGTATTAATGAGACTTTATCTCGAACCACAATCACGGCTCTTACGACCCTGCTTGCCAATTTGGCACTAATATTACTTGGTGGTGAAGCTATCAGAAGCTTTAGCGTGTTGGTGTTTTTCGGTATATTCATTGGAACATACTCATCAATTTTTATTTCCGCCCCAATTTTGACTTTATTTAATTTTAAAAATTTTAAAGAATAGTTTTTATGAGAATTTCTGCAAATGATATCAAGATAGGGAATATCCTGGATTATGAAAATGAGCTTTGGATGGTTGCTAAAAATCCTGAACACACAAAGCCGGGAAAAGGTGGTGCTTACGTTCAGGTTGAAATGAAAAATCTACGTACCGGTAACAAGCTTAATCAAAGATTTAGCTCCACAGATAGTGTCCAGAAGGCATTTCTGGAATATAAGGAGATGCAATATCTTTATGCTGAAGATAACCACCTGGTTTTTATGGATCCTAAATCATTTGAGCAGATGTTGCTTGATAAGAAATTACTGGGGGAAAAATTACCTTTCCTTAATGATGGTATGAATGTTGATGTTGAGTTCTATCAGGAAATTCCTTTGAGTATAAAGCTTCCAAAAACTGTAATAGTTGAAATAAAAGAGACTGACCCAGTCATTAAAGGATCTACTGTTACCTCTTCTTATAAGCCTGCTATTTTGACAAATGGTCTAAGAGTTGCCGTGCCTCCATACCTTGTGACGGGAGAAAAAATAATAGTGAAGACAGAAGATATAACTTTTGTAGAAAGGGCAAAATAATGCAGGATGGTACTGGTTTAATTATTGATGCTACAAGAAAGGCATCCAAATTTCTACAACGGGATTATTTTGAACTGGAGAATTTACAGTCTTCAGATAAAGGAACCACGTCATTTTGTCAGAAATCATGTGGCAAGGCACTGCAAATTTTATGCGAAGCCTTAGGCAAATATTATAAAACAGTGATTTTTGATAATGAAGAAGCTGAGAAAACAAATTTCATCGGTAAGGCTGCTTTGGTTGAAACTCTGGATGGTTTAAGTAATTTTGAGAGAGCTTTGCCATTTTTTGCTATTATGGTGACAATAATTTCAAATAAAGATGGCAATATTATTGCTGAAAAATCGGTTATAAATTTCCCGGCTCTTGGTGAAATTTACTATGCAGAGAAAGGTAGAGGGGCTTGGTTAGAGCGTCATTCCTCCAATTTTGCCGGTGCATTAAGAGCAAGAGTATCTGGAACAAATGATATTGGGAGTGCTTTGATCTCTTCTAGCTTTAGCAAAATTGATGTAGCTAGAAAAATGTCCCCAAATATCCGATTATTTGAATCATGCACCTATGCGCTTGTCTTACTTATTTGTGGAAAAATTGATGTGCTGATTAACGAATCACGCTTAATATCTTCTAAGGGTATTCAGATGTTTGTTGAAGAGTCCGGTGGGAGTTATCACGTGCAAGATGGTTTATTATTGGCTTCAAACTTCAAACTACATGAAAAAATAAAGCAACTTCTTTAGCAAAAGTTGTTTTATCCCAGGTGATTTTCTATTACTATTAGATATAAGGAATATATACTAATCGGTCAGAAACAATGAAAAAATTTACGATAAACTGTGATTTTGGTGGGCAGATGTCGCCTTTTGCCATCTACATTGGTAAGCCAGAGCAAGGTCACCATCCTTTGCATTTTCAGGCTGACTGGTTATCGAAAGCTCGAGGTGGGATGATACCTGGTGAGGTGATGGAAGCAGTTACCCAGTTGCAGGAGTTGGCTGAGAAGAATGGAGTGTCGCTGGAGGAGCTTTGTGTTTACGCGCTTGGTACTCAGGAGCAGCAAGCAAAGCTTGAGTCAGAAGTGAGTGGTCAACAGCCTGAGCAAGAGCGAGATCAATCTGAACAGGAAGCAACAACTGATAAAGAACCAGTACAGGAAGAACAGGTGCAGGAAGAATCTGATTATGAAAAGCATGAAGTTGAAAGCCATACCCCTCATACCATAGAAGAAGATGCTGAAGACATGGCCTCAGAAGGTGGGAACATAGAAGAAGACATTCCAGATGAAGACAACATTTCTCCTGAGCTGGAAGAAGATGCTGAAAGAGCGCCTCCAGAGGGAGGTAATGTTGAAGAGGGTACTAAAGGTAGTTAATTAAACTTTTATTTACGAGTCAATCATACATATAAAAAAGCAGAGCTATAATTTTCAACTAAGTATTTAATAATCTTATGAAACCGACAAAATTACCAACTCTTGAAGAAATACGTAAGGAATTTGACAAGATACAATCACAACCCAGAAAGGATAACTTAACTTTTGAAGAACAGGTAGAAGAGTTAATGGAGCAAATCAATGATGAAATAAGACTAGAAGACCAGCAAAGGGCTATAGATTTAGAGAATGCATTGAAGGATCCAAAGACTCTTGAAGAATTGCGTGAAGAATTTGATTTGATCTCAGAAGGGGGAGTGAAAAAACGAAATATTACATCAGAATCACCTGAGTTTTGGGATGAGTTAAATACAGATGAACAAATAGCGCAGCTTGAGAAAGAGATAGCAAGTGAGGCAAATATCGATACAAGAATTTCTGAAGATATGAAAAAGAGTAGAGATAATATTGAAGAGCCAGCTAAGTTAGCCAAAAAAACTCCGGTTGATAAAGCTTTAGCAACTGGTTTACAAAAAGACAAAGAGAATGAGAAAACAGCACCTCAAAAATTTATAGAAGCTATTAAAAAGTTATTTAGTCCAATCAAAAAATTGTTTAGTTCAATCAAAAAGCTGTTCAATACGGAAAAGAATCCTAGGAACAACAATATTCAAGATACTATAAAAAATGCCAAGCGTATAAGTCAGAATGTCGGTGAAGTAATATTAAAATCCAGAAAAGACCAACAACAAATGAAGGCTAGTATAGCTAAAGCTCGGCGGCAGTTAATAGCAAAGGCAAAAGCCCAAAAAATAAGAAGAGGTTTAAGTACAGCTAGTGATGTTGGCAGCTCTAGGAGAGATACAACTAAGACTAGGTCTAGCTCTAGAAATGGTCAGGGCTTTGGGGGTGGAAGGTGAATATAGACAGGATATTTGTAAGATTAATAAAGGTAAAAAGGATATAATGAGCATTCCGGATCAGCTGAGTATGCATCAAGTCTCTGTAAGCTTTAAGAGGATTGACTAGATATTAATGGTGCGTTTATCAATCGCAAGAGCCGCTTCTTTGATTGCTTCATTGAAAGTTGGGTGCGCATGGCAGGTGCGGGCAATATCTTCAGATGCGCCGCCAAATTCCATATATGCTACTACCTCGCCAATTAGAGTTCCGGCATCTGGTCCAATGATGTGTGCACCAAGTACCCTATCGGTTTTAGCACATGCGAGCAATTTTACCATACCGTCAGTATTGCCGACACTTCTTGCGCGGCTATTAGCCAGGAACGGAAATTTACCAACTTTATAATCAACACCGGTCTTTTTAAGGTCTTCTTCAGTTGCACCAACAGAGGCAACTTCCGGCCAGGTATATACAACGCCCGGGATTAAATTATAGTTCACATGCCCAGCCTGACCATTCATTATTTCTACAGCAGCAACCGCTTCTTCTTCTGCCTTATGAGCCAGCATCGGTCCTCTGATTACGTCGCCGATAGCATATATATTGGGAATATTAGTTTGGAAATGCTCATTAACATTAATCCGGCTACGATCATCCAGGATAATACCAGCTTTTTCAGCACCCAGGCCATCTGAATTTGGCTTTCTACCAACAGATACCAAGACGACATCACAGGATAATCTGGATTCCCTGGAATCGCCAACTCCGGCAATCGTTAGAGCAATCTTGCCCAGTTTTTTCTCAGCTTTTACCACTTTGGTGCTGAGCATAAATTTAAAGCCCTGCTTCTCTAAAATTTTATGGAATGATTTGCCGATTTCCTGATCCAAAGCAGGGACAATGCGATCTGCAAATTCCACTACAGTTACCTTGCTGCCAAGCCTTTTCCATACTGATCCGAGTTCCAGGCCAATATATCCACCGCCAATTATTACCAGCTCTTTTGGAACTTTAGAAAGAGATAAAGCACCAGTTGATGAAACAATAGATTTCTCATCAACCTTAACTCCAGGAATATCGATTACTTCAGAGCCGGTGGCAATGAGTATATTTTTAGCTTTAATTTTTTCAGACTTAGAGCCATTGCTAACTTCAATAGTTGTGTCATCAATAATTTTGCCGATGCCAGTGATTTTTGTGATTTTATTTTTTACAAAAAGACTTTCAATGCCTTTGCATAGATCAGAAACGACTTGATCTTTTTTGGAGAGCATTTTTTTTAAGTCAAGCTTGACGCTAGTTTTGATGCCTATGTCAGGAAAGTGGTTTCGTGCTTCCTCATATTTTTCCGAGAAATTAAGCAGAGACTTTGAAGGTATGCAACCGACATTCAGGCAGGTTCCGCCCAGTGTTTTACGCTTTTCAACACATGCGACTTTCATCCCTAGCTGCGCAGCTCTAATTGCACCGGTATAACCTCCAGGACCCGATCCAATAACGACTAAATCAAATTCTTGCATAACTAAATATCTCTCTAACAATTTCAATCAAGTTGATGGTAGCATGAGAAATAACGATTTTACAAGAAATAACCACCTTAATAAATGCTGTTTTTTTATTACCCGTGAAAATGTTCGGATTTTAGCCGGATGCTGCTTTTTGCAGGGCTGGATACAAAAGTAATCAGGTTTATTTGATCCTGAAACATTGTATCATTCTGTTGTCCCAGAGTTTTATACATTTTTTTTGTTATGGAATATGAAGTCCCACATTCAAGCGCATTAGATTCGCCGACACTCTGCAGAGCTTTCATTAGAGCCAGAGGAGAGTTATATTCAAGCTCCAGTGGTTCCATATCAATGATATTTTCTGCAAAGCCGGCCTGTTGTAGCAGGGGTGCTATTTGCTTGAATTGTATGAATGGCGATATATGCGGAACATGCGGTCTATAATTTGCAGATTCCAGTTCCACTAGTTTATATCTTAATTGCTTCAAGCTCCCACCACCAGGAAAGTTACAAATTAAAATGCCATTTTTCTGCAGAGATGTACGCAGTTTATATAAAAAATCCTGCATGTTACTGATCCAGTGTAAGCCCATAGGAAAAATGATCAAATCAAATTTATTGGCAGGGAAATCAGCGTATACTTCAGTAATCGTTAAGTTATGATGTGGGAACTTTGCCTTTAGAGGCAGTTTCAGCATGTTCTCAATAACAGGGCTTATAATAAGTATGTCATTAAAAATTTTATCTACTGGTCCTAACCTGTCAATGATATCGTTGTGAATAAATTGGTAAAAAGGTGAGTTCTGAATGGTGTTTTTAGATTTTTTACGATGCAGCTCTAGTTTTTTTAAGTCAAACATTATATTGATAATTTTGCCGCTAGCTTGCTTGCAAGAATATTTTTTAAGTAATTTTTGCATTTGCTATTTAAATTTTCTATCAGGTAACTATATAGAATACAAGTAAAAAAAAGCAGGAGAAATATGACCCGGGAAAAAAAGAAATTTGATGCTGAAGTTGGCAAAGTCCTAAATTTGATGATTCATTCTCTTTATACCGATAAGGAGATATTTATGCGTGAGCTGATTTCCAACAGCTCAGATGCGTGTGACAAGATTCGATATTTAAGTCAAACAGATGGTGCGCTTGTAAAAGGCGATGCAGAACTGAAAATTACCGTACAGGTCGATAAAGATGCAAGGACTATTACTGTTCGGGATAATGGAATCGGTATGAATCGTGATGACCTGAATGAGAATCTTGGAACTATAGCAAAATCAGGTACGCAGAGTTTCGTAGACAAACTATCAGGTGACAGCAAAAAGGATAGTCAGTTGATTGGGCAGTTTGGAGTTGGTTTTTATGCTTCCTTTATGGTTGCAGATGAAATTACCGTTACTTCCAGAAAAGCCGGTGAAGACAAAGTCTATACATGGCATTCAGACGGTCAGGGTGAGTATACGATTTCCGATACCGACAGGGAATTTACCAGAGGTACGGAAGTTGTGCTGCATATCAAATCGGAAGAAGATAGTTTTGTTGATCATTTTCGTTTAAAGCACATTGTTAAGAGTTACTCCGATCATATATCCATACCGATTTATTTTACAGATGCTGATGGAGTTGAAAATCAGGTTAATTCTGCGTCTGCGTTGTGGACCAGACCCAAATCAGAGATTAGTGAGGATCAATATAAAGAATTTTACAAAAGTGTTTCGCATGCGGTTGATGATCCGTGGTTGACTATGCATAACCGGAATGAAGGCGTTGTAGAATTTACGAATTTATTATTTATTCCAGCTACCAAAACATTTGATTTGTTTCATCCGGATCGTAAGTGCCGGGTAAAATTATATATCAAGAAAGTATTTATTGCTGATGAAAGCGTAGATATTGTTCCGCAATATTTACGTTTTTTGAGAGGAGTTGTGGATTCTGAGGATTTGCCCCTGAATATTAGTCGTCAGACATTGCAGCATAATTCTGCATTAGAGAAGATCAAGAAATCCATCACCAAGCGTGTTCTATCTGAGCTAAAAAAGAAGAAGGAAAGCAATTTGGAAGAGTATTTACTGTTCTGGAGCAATTTTGGCGGTGCTTTGAAAGAAGGTTTATGTGAGGTCACTAGCGACCATGAAAAACTATTGGAAGTTTGCGTGTTCAGGAGCGCTCTGCATGATAAGATGATTAGTCTTGATGATTATATAGCAAACTGCAAGGGCGAAGACAAGACGATCTATTATTTAAGTGGCGATGATCCTGAGAAGTTGCGTAATAATCCACAAATTGAGGGTTTCTTAAGCAAAGGAATTGATGTGCTGCTATTTACCGATACTGTCGATGATTTTTGGGTAAATGTTAATGGTCGTTACAAGGAAGTTGAGATTAAGTCGGTTACCAGGAGCGACATTGACCTTGATAATAAAAACAAGACGGAGAAGGATAAAGATACCAAAAAAGATGACGAAGCTGATCATAAGGCACTTGTTGATTACTTCAAAAATTCTTTGGGTACTTTAGTCAAAGATGTCAAGATTTCTAAAAAATTAACTTCAAGTCCGGCTTGTTTAGCGGTAAGTGATGGCTCGATGGATATTCGTATGGAAAGATATTTGATTGAGCAAAAGCAATTAGCTGGTGCTAGTGCAAAAATTCTTGAAATCAATCCAAATCATAAGGTGATTATGAAAATCGACAGCGAAGTCGGAAAGAAGAATAAAGACGAAGAAAACAGGCAGCTGGTACATCTATTATATGACCAGGCCTGTATTATTGAAGGTGAACCGGTCTCAGATGCAGGGGCGTTCTCAAAGCGTTTGAATATCTTGCTCGAAAAAGTTGAATTATAACAATATCAATTTTTGTTGACATGCAAAGAATATCCGGCTAATAAAAGGCGATAGCTGGATATTCTTTTTCCAGAAATGTAATGCAGGAGATATTTATGAAAAAATATTATCTACTAATTCTGGTAATCATTCTAAATAATACGCTCTCTTATGCAGATAGTGATTTAAAGAGCAGGATAGGTGCTGCTAGTTCCAGTTATCTTGCCAGCCATTTCATGAATGCTGCATATATGTTTTGTGATGCAGATGGTGTGATTAATAAAGGTGCCAAAGGTATGCATTCTCTTGCTAGCAAAAAAGAGTTGCAGCCTTTGCAGCAAATGCCGATTGCCTCAGCAACCAAGACCATGACGGCAGCCGGCATTCTGAGGTTACAGGATAAAAATCTGCTTGATGTGCAAGATACGGTAGCAAAGCATTTAAGTGCCAAGAGCGGCATCTGGAAGGACGGCAAAATTCCTGCCTGGGCCGAGCAGGTAAGGATACATAATTTATTGACGCATAGAAGTGGACTTCCTGAATATTTCATGGCAATTGAGCTTGATGTCAAAAAACCTCATGCTGAAATTAATAAAGATATAGCTAATTTTGCTGCAGATAATGAGCTTGCATTTGAGCCTGGTCAAAAACACCATTATTGCAATACTAACTTTGTGTTACTTGGTCTGATTATCGAGCAGGTTAGCGGTACAAAATTGAGCAAGTTCTATGATGAGGAATTTTTTGGCTCGCTTGGAATGAGAGATACCAGATTGCTGACTCTAGCTGAAGCAGTGCAGCAGCAAATCAAACCGGAAACAACGTCTTTCCCAACACGTTATTTTGTGACTCCAACAGGTGCTGAACCACAATTTAATGCAGCAAAATCTAAGTTTCTCATGGTACCATTTGCAGATGGTGGGGTCGTTTCAACAACTCACGATCTGATCGTATGGCATCAGGCCTTGCATACAGGAAAAGTTATTTCAGGTAATGCGTATAATCTAATGACTACCAGACACTATGAAGTGGCAGATCGTACCGGTGTTAATAATTATATTGGTTATGGCCTGTATATTTCTGAGCTTGAGGGAGGTGATATTCTCTATCATCATGCTGGAAGTGCGGTTGCTATTAGAAGTGAGTCAGGATGTATTCCTAAAAAAAATATATGTTTTGCTGTGCTTAGTAACGTTATGGATTATATTCCCAAGGAAATGCGGGATAAGATAGATATAGCTAAAGTTGAAAATCAGTTGGATATTCAACATTTCATACAACATATTTTTAAAGCTATCAGGTAAGTTTTTGTCTATTAAAATTCTTGGTTTGGAATCTAGTTGTGATGACAGTGCTGCGGCGGTGGTTGACTCTAGGACTGGCATCCGGTCAAATATTGTAATTTCACAAGATCAGGAGCATAAACTGTTTAAAGGTGTCGTTCCCGAAATTGCTGCAAGGTCTCATTTATCCAACTTAGAAATGGCGTTTGAGAGATGTATGCAGGAATCTTCTCTTACACTATCTGATATTGATGCGATAGCTGCCACTTCGGGACCCGGTTTGATTGGTGGAGTGATTGTTGGTTCAATGTTCGGCAAAGCTCTAGCCAGTGTTTTGGGTAAGCCTTTTATTGCAGTGAATCACCTTGAAGGACACGCACTTACCGCACGCTTAACTGATGGTGTTGTTTTTCCTTATTTATTATTGTTAGTTAGCGGCGGGCATTGTCAATTTGTAGCAGTTCAAGGTTTAGGCAGGTATAAAATATTAGGTAAAACTTTGGATGATGCTGTGGGTGAAGCTTTTGATAAGGTGGCTAAAATGATGAATTTAGGTTTTCCTGGTGGTCCTGTGGTTGAAAAAATGGCCAGGAGCGGTGATGCCAGTAGATTTGATTTTCCACGTCCATTATGTAACCAGAAAAACAGCGATATGTCATTTTCCGGTTTGAAGACGGCGGTACGTTTAAAGATCGCAGAGCTAGGGCAATTAAGTCAGCAGGATATATGTGATGTAGCAGCAGGATTTCAAAGTGCTGTCTGTGATGTTATTGTTAAAAAGACAAAATATGCAATCACGCAATATGAAACAATGTGTGACGGCAGGAATATCGTGGTCTCAGGAGGAGTTGCTGCTAATATACAGGTTCGCTCAGCACTTGGCACACTTGCAAGTTCGCTCGGATATAATTTTGTTGCACCGCCGATAAAATTATGTACAGATAATGCTGCTATGATAGCTTTTGCTGGACTCGAGCGCTTTAAAATGGGTATAGTAGATGGTATGGATTTTAGGCCGAGGGCACGCTGGAGTCTGGAAGAGATGCATAATTAAAAAAATGTAAGTTTAAGAATTTATGTCAGGGTTAGAGCTAAACAAAATTGTCGCTGCAATTTTAGTTGCCAGTTTGATTGCAATGGTAGTCGGTGTTGTTGCAAATATTTTATATAAACCAAATCTTGAGATTGCCAAGCGCGGATATCAGATTGAGGTTGCAGAAGAGGACGATGGTAGTCTGGAAGCAGGAGTAGAAGAGGTGGCACTTAACATTGAAGAGCTCATGGCCACCGCAAACGCCGAAGCCGGTGCTAAGACCATAAAAAAATGCGTGGCTTGTCATACATTTGATCAGGGTGGCGCAAATAAAGTTGGTCCAAATTTGTGGAAAATTGTTAATTCTAAAAAAGCTCAGAAACCGGGCTTTGCATACTCGAAAGTTATGGCAGCAGCCGGTGGCTCCTGGGACGAACAGAGCCTGTTTGATTTTCTAAAGAAACCCGGTAAGTACTTGCCGGGTACAAAGATGTCTTTTGTAGGTATCAGAAAGCCGGAAGATATTGCTAATGTTGTGGCTTACTTAAAGGAAAAAGCAGATTAAATCTATCTCTGAAAATGATTAATCTATAATATTTAGTAATTTGTCAGCTACAGATGTAACGCCTGTATGGTTACAGATATTTATCTAACTCGCTATGACAGAACTATTATGATACTGAAGTGGAAAACTCTTGATTTGTAAAGCGTACGGATTATCATAGGCAGTGAAGTTTGTATTTAACTGTTACTAAAAGTGATTAAAATTATGGAATTTACACCGATAGAATTATGGCTTGCAGTTGGGATAATTTTTATTCTGGTTGAATTTACTTCACTTCCCGGCATTGGATTATTGTTTCTTGGGCTGGGAGCCATTTCTACCTCTATTTTGATTTACTATGTGCCGGAGATACAAAATTATCAGGTGGCATCAGTTGGTCTTTCCTCTCTTGCGTGGTTTCTTGTGCTTTGGTGGCCTCTTAAAGTATTTGTGTACGGTAAAAAAGGTGGTGCCAGGTCAGATTACTTTGATATGGTCGGTATGCAAGTTGAAGTAGCAGTTGAGGATATAAAGCCATCTGGCTCAGGCCAGGTATATTGGTCTGGTACCTTAATGAATGCAAGGCTTGAAGATAAGGATAGTGCAGGTGCCAAAATCGGCGATAAATTATATGTTACTAAAATAAAGGGTAATATTCTTATTTGTAGCCGCAAAAAGCCTTAGTTTTCTAGCAAATCGTTGTTGCTTGTTCATGGTACAGGTTAACTAAAAAACAATCGAATTATGAGTTTTCCTATAGGTTTGATCATTATATTTCTCAGCAATGTGTAGAGTAAATTTCCTGCAATAATAACAATGATGGTAACAACAGCACTGTAGAGAATATCTGCCGGGTAATGCATGGCCAGCGTTATTCGGGATGTTGCAACTGCTATGACAGTCAGGCATGCGAATGTCTTTAGTGTTTTGTTCATGTATGGCCAGAAGCAGTATGCAACAAGTAAACTAAGCCCGGTATGTGCGCTAGGAAAAGACGATAGGCAACGTTCAATAGATGTATCTGTAATAGTAACAAATTCGGTTGGCAGGAGTGAGCAGAATGGGCGAGGTAAATTAACAGAAAATTTAAGTGCAGCGAAAACTAAACCAAACAGCGCATAGCAAATGCCGATTCGCGTTAATTCATAATAAATTGGTGTAAAATATCCGGTTTGATCTATAGCCTTTCTGGTTTTATAATAAAAATATATGCAAGCCATTAGATATCCGGCAGCAAAATTGGCAATAAAAAATATGCTCGAGATTGCCTGCAGGATATTTGGTAATATTCCGATGTTTGTAGCATCATTTATTATGATAAATAAATGCCTGTTGAATCCAAGTAAATTATAGAATGTTTCGAGCATACGGATGCTTTAAGATTTGATGATTAAAACTTAAGTTACAGTAAAAGTCATGTGCGTGCAATATTGAAGAATAGTGATTTCCAAGAGCTTAAGTAATGTTAGTGCGTTTTCTTTGCATAAAACCCTTGCTAATGATAAAAAAGTTGAGTATAGTTCTGAAAATTTTGAGTTAACAATATGAAGCCGGTAGAGTATAATGTACTCTTAATCTGGTGGTTTTACAGGATTTAAGTTTAAATAGGTTTGAGATGCCAACAAATAGTCAATTGGTGCGATTCGGCAGGAAGTTGAAGGTAAAAAAGAGCAAATCGCCTGCTCTAAAATCTAATCCTTTTCTGAAAGGTGTGTGTGTTATAGTGAAAACTGTGACACCTAAAAAGCCGAACTCGGCACTGCGTAAAATTGCAAGAGTTCGTTTGAGTAATGGTGAGTACGTTAATGCGTATATACCGGGTGAAGGCCATAATTTACAGGAACACTCGGCTGTACTTGTAAGAGGTGGTAGAGTTCCTGATTTACCGGGTGTAAAATATCACATCGTTCGTGGTGCTTTGGATACTCAAGGGGTAAAAGGACGAAAGCAAGGTCGTTCGCGTTACGGTACTTCTTCTAAAGGTCAGTAATAGTTAAAATCAAGATTATAGGTATAAAATGTCGCGTCGTCATGCAGCTATAAAACGAGTTATCAATCCCGATGCAAAATACAAGAGTGTTTTGCTGGCTAAGTTCATCAATAATGTAATGAGAGATGGAAAAAAATCCATCGCTGAGAAGTTGGTTTACGGGGCTCTTGAAAGAGTTGAAAAGAAGCATGGTGCGGATCCGTTTAAAACGTTTACCGAAAGTATGAATAATGTAAAGCCTTATGTGGAGGTAACTTCTGTTAGAGTTGGTGGAGCTAACTATCAGGTTCCTTCTCCCGTAGATGAAAGAAGAGGTAGCGCTCTTGCAATTCGCTGGATAATTGATGCTGCCCAGAAGCGTTCTGGTCGTAGTATGATCGAGAAATTGGCTGAGGAGTTGTTTGACGCAGCAAATAGCCGTGGTGTTGCCATTAAGAAGAGAGAAGATACTCATAAAATGGCTGAAGCTAACAAGGCGTTTGCTCACTTTGCGCAAAGAACGAATCAGAGGTAGTATATGTCCGACAAAAAAATACAATTATCTGATGTTCGTAATATTGGTATATGTGCGCACATTGATGCAGGTAAGACAACGACCACTGAGCGTATTTTATATTACACTGGTAAATCTCACAACATTGGTGAAGTACACGATGGTGGCGCTACTATGGATTGGATGGAGCAGGAGCAGGAAAGAGGTATTACAATTACTTCAGCTGCTACAACCTGTTTTTGGAATGATAAGAGAATCAATATTATTGATACTCCAGGACACGTTGACTTTACCATTGAAGTGGAAAGGTCTCTGAGAGTCCTGGATGGCGCAATAACAGTGTTTGATGGTGTTGCCGGCGTTGAGCCTCAATCCGAAACTGTTTGGCGTCAGGCTGATAAATACAATGTGCCAAGGATGTGCTTTGTTAATAAACTCGATAGAGCGGGAGCTAATTTCTACAGATGCGTTGATATGATTATTGACCGTCTTGGAGCGACTCCTCTTGTACTACAATTACCAATTGGGATTGAAGATGAATTTATCGGTGTGGTTGATCTGGTTAAGATGCAATCTATTATATGGAAAGATGGTTCTTTAGGTGCGGAATTCAGTTGCGAAGATATTCAGGGTGACCTTAAAGCAAAGGCGGACGAATATAGAGCAAATTTACTGGAAACTGCTGTTGAAGTTGATGACGATATGATGGAAAAATATTTGGGCGGTGGCGAGCTTACTGAAAATGAGATCAAATCATGTATCAGAAAAGGCACTATTTCTGGTCATTTTGTGCCAGTGCTTTGTGGTACGGCTTTTAAAAATAAAGGTGTACAGCCATTACTGGATGCTGTGGTTGACTATTTGCCCTCACCGCTTGATGTACCGGATATGAAGGCAATTCATGCAAAGTCCAGTGAGGAAACGTCAGTGCCTAATTCAGCAGATGCGCCGTTTGCAGCTCTTGCCTTTAAGGTAATGACTGATCCATTTGTAGGGTCTTTGACGTTTGCAAGAATTTATTCGGGTCGTGTTGCGACTGGTTCAAGTGTTATTAACACTGTTAAGAATCAGAAAGAACGTGTGGGGCGTATGCTTCTTATGCATGCTAATGATCGTGAAGATATAAAAGAAGCAAGGGCTGGGGATATTGTAGCTATTGCCGGTTTGAAGAATACAACTACCGGTGATACACTTTGCTCTGCGGATGCTGGTGTTATTTTGGAAAGAATGGAATTTCCAGAGCCGGTTATTCAGCTTGCTGTTGAGCCTAAATCCACGGCTGATCAGGAGAAAATGAGTCTGGCGCTTTCAAAGCTGGCGTCGGAAGACCCGTCATTCAGGGTTAGTAGCAGTGAAAATGGTCAGACCAATATTGCCGGTATGGGTGAGCTACATTTGGAGATTCTAGTCGATAGAATGAAGCGAGAGTTTAAGGTTGAGGCTAATGTTGGCGCTCCTGAGGTTGCTTATCGTGAGACTATTACTGCTAGTCATGAAGTTGACTACACTCACAAAAAGCAGTCCGGTGGTGCCGGTCAGTTTGCAAGGGTTAAGATAATATTTGAACCAGGCGAGCCTGGTTCCGGTTTTGAATTTAATAGTAAGATCGTTGGTGGTGCTGTTCCCAGGGAGTTTATTCCGGGTGTTGAGAAAGGTATAAAACAGATTATGGGAACAGGTGTTGTTGCCGGTTATCCGATGATTGACTTTAAAGCGACTCTAATTGACGGTGCTTTCCACGATGTGGATTCAAGCGTGCTTGCCTTTGAAATAGCTGCAAAAGCCGCGTTTAGGGAAGGGATGCCAAAAGCCGGTGCCAAGTTACTTGAGCCGATAATGAAAGTTGAAGTAATCACTCCTGAAGAATATATGGGTGATATTATTGGTGACTTAAACAGTCGCAGGGGTACAGTACAGAACATGGAGCCAAGAGCTAATGCTCAGGTGATTACAGTTCATGTGCCGCTTGCTGAGATGTTCGGGTATATAAACACTCTAAGATCGATGTCTCAGGGTAGAGCGCAGTATAGTATGGAGTTTGCCAATTATGCTCAGGTGCCACAACAGGTTGTTGATACGATTTTAAGTAAACAAGGCGGATAGTTTTTATAAAATGATCCGATTTGTTGGGAAGGGCATTATAATTTTGTTGATTTAGTGCTGAAAATATGATAGGAGTGTAGCTCAATTGGTAGAGCGCCGGTCTCCAAAACCGGAGGTTGCGGGTTCGAGGCCTGTCGCTCCTGCCACTTTTGCTTTAGGAATTGAATAGGTCGTATGTTAAAAAAATTAAAGGCGTATAAATTTTTTGACCAGGTAAAGCAAGAAGCAAAGAAGGTTACTTGGCCAGAAAAAAAAGAACTTGTTACTTCTGCTTCGATCGTACTTATTGCGGTTTTTTTGTTTAGTATAGTAAGTCTGATTCTTGATTACGGTATACATAACTTGATAAGTTTTTTGTTGAATATTGGTAAATAGCTAAGCTAAATAATATTATGGCCAAGTGGTATATTTTACATACAGTTTCTGGTTCCGAAAAGGGAGTTAAGAGAATGATAGAAGATCAGG
Organism: uncultured Rickettsiaceae bacterium; assembly: GCA_905479865.1. Lineage (GTDB taxonomy): Bacteria > Pseudomonadota > Alphaproteobacteria > Rickettsiales > Rickettsiaceae > Megaera_A. The sequence goes on from CAJQOD010000019.1 coordinate 34,169, forward strand.
TGCTTAAGAAAAAAATGTCTGATTACTTCGAAGAAATAGTAGTACCGGTTGTAGAGGTACCCGAGATTAAGCGAGGCAAGAAGGTTCTTAGTGAAAAGAAATTCATGCCGGGCTATATAATGATGAAGATGAAAATGACCGATGAGTCTTGGCATTTAGTTAAATCTGTACCTAAGACCACTGGTTTTTTGGGTAGTAAAACAACACCGCAATCGCTTAGTGAGTCCGAGGTCAAGGCAGTATTTAGCCAATTAGAGGCTGAATCTAAAAGTGCCAGCATTTCAAGTTTGTATAATGTTGGCGATAAGGTGCAGGTTATTGATGGACCGTTTGATAGTTTCTCCGGTGTTGTTGAGGAAGTGGACGGGGAAAGTCAGAAGTTGAAAATTTCTGTATCGATATTTGGTAAGGCGACTCCGATTGAGCTTAGTTTTACGCAGGTAAAAAAGAATTAAATTATACTGAAAATAAAAGTTTAAGGTAAGTTAGGTTAATGGCAAAGAAAATACACAGTTATATAAAATTGACGATTCCATCCGGTAAAGCTAATCCTGCTCCGCCGGTAGGGCCGGCTCTTGGTCAGAAAGGTGTTAACATCATGGAGTTCTGTAAAGCATTTAATGCTGCTACCGGTTCTCTTGAGCCTGGAACCCCTGTCCCTGTAGTAATCACGGTTTATGTAGATAAGAGTTTTACGTTTATAACAAAAACTCCTCCTGCTTCTTTCTATTTGAAGAAGTTTGCAAAAATAAATAAGGGTGCCGGTGCTACTAAGAAAGAGCCTTATGTAGGCAAGGTGACTATGGCTGATTGTGAAGAGATTGCGAAAATCAAAATGGAAGATTTAAATGCAAACGATTTAGTTGCGGCTGTAAAAATCATCGCTGGTTCTGCAGAATCTATGGGTATTGAAGTAGTAAAATAAGTAAATAATAGAGTTATTATGGGTAAAAAAATAGCAGCGATAAAGAAAGAGCTGGATCAGAGTAAAGAATATTCTTTACAGGAGGCGATTTCATTTATCAAGAAGCACAGCTTTGTTAAGTTTGATGAGACTTTAGATGTTGTAATCAATCTTGGTGTTGACCCAAAACACTCGGATCAGATGGTCAGGGGAATGGTCTCTCTTCCTGCTGGAACCGGTAAGGACGTAAAAGTAGCTGTTATCTGTAAAGATGATAAAGTTGCAGAAGCCAATGCTGCTGGTGCTGATTTAACTGGTTCCGAGGCAATTATTGATGATATAAAAGCGGGAAAAATTGACTTTGATGTTTGCATAGCAACACCGGATATGATGGGTGTCGTAGGCCAGGTTGCAAGGGTTTTAGGACCAAAAGGTCTTATGCCAAATCCGAAATTGGGTACTGTGACTGCAGATATTGCAACAGCGGTTAAGAACGCCAAGAGTGGGCAGGTCGAGTATAGAGTTGAGAAGGGCGGTATAGTTCATGCCGGCGTCGGTAAAATTTCATTCTCAGAAGCTGATTTGCTTAAGAATGCTCAAGTTTTTGTGGATTCTGTAATAAAGGCAAAACCTGCGGGTGTAAAGGGTACTTACTTAAAAAGAGTGCATTTATCTTCTACCATGGGTTCGTCGTTTAAAGTTGATTTGTCAACAATTGCACATTAGGAATATTTGGAGAAATAACAGTGTTAAGATCTAATAAAAAGAGTTTTGTAACGGAGTTAGAGGATATTTATAAAACCTCAAATTCTGTAATCGTAACGCACTATCATGGCCTTACTGTCTCTGAGATCACAAAGTTACGCCGTAACTTGAGAGAGAATGGAGCAGCATTTAAGGTAGTCAAAAATACGCTTTCAAAGATTGCGGCTTCAAATGCTGGACTAGCTGGTGATCCTGAGGTTTTTTCAGGTCCAACAGCAATAGCTTATTCAGCAGATCCGGTTGCCGCTGCCAAGGAGGTGGTAGAATTTGCTAAAGCTAATGATAATTTAAAAATTATTGGTGGTGTAGTAAACAATACAGTTCTGGATGTAAGTGCTATACAACAGCTTGCCAAATTGCCATCACTTGATGCGCTTAGAGGTAAAATTGTTGGTATATTACAAGCTCCAGCTGCAAATCTTGCTAGAGTGATTCAAGCTCCAGCGGGTGCATTAGCTAGGGTCATACAGGCTTATGCAGATAAAAATTAATAATAAATCAAAGTCAAAGAGGTAAAACATTATGGCAGATATAACAAAAATAGCAGAAGATTTATCTTCTCTTACAGTAATGCAAGCAGCTGATCTTTCAAAGCTTCTTGAAGAAAAATGGGGTGTTTCTGCAGCAGCACCGGTAGCAGCAATGGCAGCACCAGCTGCTGGTGGAGTCGCTGAGGCAGCAACTGAGCAAACAGAATTTGACATTACTCTAGCTAGCAGCGGTGATAAGAAAATTGAGGTTATAAAAGCGGTAAGAACTATTACCGGTCTTGGTTTGAAGGAGGCAAAGGAACTAGTTGATGGTGTTCCTTCTGTGTTGAAGCAGGGCGTATCAAAAGCCGATGCTGATGATATGAAAGCAAAGCTTGAAGCTGCAGGTGCTACAGTAGAAGTTAAATAAATAATACAGGGCGTTTTCTCCTTGTAAACATATTGACTTTGTACTTAAGAAATGGTATTGGTTGCACTTTCGATCGGCAATTCTATGAATGGATTTGTATGGAAGTGCAATTTTTTGCGCATCAGGTTAGTGCTAGATTAGTTCGTTTTTAGCTTGTTTCCTTGATTTAAGTAGTTTTAAGATAGCTAGGTTTGAAGTGTAAAACTAATAGCATATAACTGGTGCAATAATTTTATAGACTAGGTAAGTAGTTTTGTTTCATAACTTATTTATTTAGGGTTTTCTTAAGGGTTTAAGTATCAATGTATATGAGCGTTTCATTATTATAGTCAACTTTATTTAAGCAGTACATACAGTATAATTGATATAGAAATATCTGGAGATCTTATGAAGCAACCCTTACAAACTAGTAAGAGAATTAGAAAAAACTTCGGTAAAATCAAATTGGTAGCATCGATTCCTAATTTGATTGAAATTCAAAAAAAATCCTACGAAGACAGCTTCATGCAGCTTGGTTTGTCGGATAAGGAAAGGAAAAATAAGGGCTTGCAGTCAGTACTTTCCTCGATTTTTCCTATTCAAGATCCATCGAATAGTTCGACTTTGGAGTTCGTAAAATACAGTTTTGACCAACCTAAATACGATGTTGAAGAGTGTATACAGCGGGGTTTGAGTTTTGTTGCTAGCCTTAAAGTGACTTTACGTTTAAGCGTTTGGGAGATTGACGAAACTACCGGTGCAAAGGAAATCAAAGGTATTAAGGAACAGGAAGTCTATATGGGAGATATCCCGTTTATGACCAAGAATGGTACATTTATTATAAATGGTACCGAGCGGGTTATTGTTTCTCAGATGCATAGATCACCCGGAGGATTTTTCTATCATGATGATGGCAAAACCCATTCATCCGGTAAGTTTTTATATTCAGCGCGGGTTATTCCTTACAGAGGTTCCTGGCTTGATTTTGAATTTGATGCAAAAGACATCATATATATAAGAATTGATCGTAAAAGGAAGTTGCCTGTAACTACTTTACTGATGGCGATTGGTATGAGTTCTTCAGAGATTTTAGAGTCTTACTACGATGTTGAGACTTATGGCCGTAGGAAAAAAGGTTGGGTTGCTGAGTTTGATCCGGCTAATATACCGGTGCATCGTTTATTATCTGATTTAGTAAATGCAGATACTAACGAGCAATTACTGGAAGCCGGTCAGAAAATTACTCCAAGACTTGCCAAGAAATTTGCTGAAAATGGCCTGAAAAAAATTCTGGTTCAGGATGATGTATTAATTGGAAGTTACATTGGAAAAGAAATAATTGATGGTGGCAGTGGAGAAGTTATAGCCAAACTGGGTGAACAAATTACTGAGGATATACTAAAAGGTTTGATGGCTGCGGGTGTCAAATCAATTACTGTTTTAAAAATTCCGTCTCATAGTGATGCTTATATTAGAAATACATTATTTGCTGATAAGAATCAGGATCAAGATTCTGCGCTTGTTGATATTTTTAGAGTTTTGCGCCCTGGTGAGCCTGCGACTGTTGAAGCGGGTCAAATACTGTTTGACAATCTATTCTTTGATCCAAACAGATATGATTTATCTGAAGTTGGTAGAATTAAACTGAACTCCCGTTTGAATTTAAATGTTCCAGAGGAAAATACTTGCCTGACAAAAGATGATATCCAGGCAATTGTTAAAGTACTTGTTGACCTAAAGGATGGCAAAGGCTCAATTGATGATATTGACCATTTGGGCAATAGAAGGGTGCGTTCTGTTGGTGAGTTGATTGAAAATCAATTTAGAGTCGGTTTGGTTCGCATGGAAAAATCGATCTTAGAGCGTATGAGCATTGTTGATATTGATACTGTAATGCCGCACGACCTAGTCAATGCAAAGGTATTAGTGTCGGCTGTAAAAGAGTTCTTTAGTACATCACAGCTTTCTCAATTTATGGATCAAACCAATCCTCTATCAGAGATTACTCATAAGAGAAGGTTGTCGGCTCTTGGCCCAGGAGGGGTCAGTAGAGATAGAGTCGGTTTTGAGGTGCGTGATGTGCATCCAACCCACTATGGGCGTATTTGTCCGATTGAAACTCCAGAGGGACAAAATATTGGTTTGATTAATTCATTGGCTACTTATGCCAGAGTTAATAAATATGGATTTATCGAAAGTCCATACCGCAGAGTTGTTGATGGAATAGTGACTGATGAGGTCGTGTATTTAACGGCTATAGATGAAGGTAAATATAAAATTGCTCAGGCGGATATGGAAATAGCTGCCGACGGCACGATCAAGGCAGAGATGGTAAATTGTCGTTTTGAGACAGGAAATTTTGTATCAGTTCCACCATCTGAGGTTGAATTTGTGGATGTAACTCCGATGCAGGTTGTCTCAGTTGCAGCTTCTTTGATCCCTTTCCTGGAGAATGATGATGCGAATCGCGCACTTATGGGTTCGAATATGCAACGTCAGGCTGTGCCGTTAATTACAAGTGATGCTCCACTTGTTGGAACAGGAATTGAAGCGGTAGTAGCAAGAGATTCAGGCGCAGCAATTGTTGCGATGCATGATGGTATTATTGTAGAGGTTGATGCGGAAAGGATTGTAGTTCAAACTTCTGAACGCAGGAAAAATGGTGCTCCTGAGGTGGATATTTATAATTTAATGAAGTATCAAAAATCAAATCATAATACCTGCATTAACCAGAAGCCACTGGTTTCTGTCGGTCAAAAAGTGCGCCAAGGTGAGGTGATTGCAGATGGTCCGGCAATTGACCAAGGCGAAATTGCTTTAGGGCGGAATATGCTGGTAGCTTTTATCCCATGGAGAGGTTACAATTTTGAAGATTCTATTTTGATTTCTGAGAGAATTGTAAAAGACGACGTATTCACATCGATCCATATCGAAGAGTTTGAAGTTGTAGCAAGAGATACAAGGCTTGGCCCGGAGGAAATTACCCGTGATATGCCAAATGTTGGAGAAGAAGCTCTTCGCAATCTTGATGAGGTTGGTATTGTACATGTTGGTGCGGAAGTAAAGCCTGGTGATATCCTTGTAGGTAAAGTGACTCCGAAGAGTGAATCACCGATGACTCCAGAGGAAAAACTTCTTAGGGCAATATTTGGCGAGAAGGCATCTGATGTCAGGGATACTTCGCTTTACGTGCCACCTAGTGCATCAGGTACTGTAGTTGAAGTGCGTGTGCTTTCACGTCGTGGTGTTGAAAAGGATGAACGTGCGATCACAATTGAGAAGCAGCAGGTTGAAAAACTGGCTAAGGATAGGGATGATGAAGTAGAGATTATTGATCATTTTGTGTTCATGCGTTTGCAGAAAATACTTGAAGGTCAGGTGATTGTAAGTGGATCTAAATCTATAAAAGCCGGTCAGAAAATTGACAAAAAACTGCTGGAAACTTTATCAAAAGGTCAATATTGGCAGTTAACTGTTGAAGATAATGCTGCTATGAGTGAAATCGAGCAGATAAAGCAACAATATGACGAGAAAAAAGATGAGCTGAATAAGCGCTTTACAAGCAAGGTAGATAAACTACAAAGTGGTGATGATTTACCGCAGGGAGCTTTGAAAGTTGTAAAAGTGTTTATTGCAACAAAGCACAAATTACAGCCAGGCGATAAAATGGCTGGTCGTCATGGTAACAAAGGTGTTATTTCTCGCATTATGCCAGAAGAAGATATGCCATTCCTGGAAGACGGAACTGTTATTGATGTTGTACTTAACCCTCTTGGTTTGCCATCTCGTATGAATGTCGGTCAGATTCTTGAAACTCACCTGGGATGGGCGGCAAAGAATTTAGGTAAAAAAGTTGGCGATATGATGGACAAATACAGCAATAACGACATGGATATTGACTCTTTGAAGGATTTTGTCAGCAAGATTTATGAAGGTAGTGAAGTTGCAGAGCAGGTTAAAGACTTGAGTAAAGAAGATTTCATCGAGTTCTGTGGTACGTTAAAAGACGGTGTTTGTTTTGCAACACCTGTGTTTGATGGCGCAAGAGTAGAAGGCGTTAAATCAATGCTAAAGTTGGCAGGACAAGACCTTTCGGGTCAAACAAAAGTTATAGATGGTAGAACCGGTGAATATTTCGATCGCAGTATAACGGTTGGATATAAATATATACTGAAGCTCCATCACCTTGTGGAGAATAAAATTCATGCACGCTCTATTGGTCCTTATAGTCTGGTTACTCAGCAACCTTTGGGGGGTAAATCTCACTTTGGTGGTCAAAGATTCGGGGAGATGGAAGTGTGGGCTCTTGAGGCTTATGGTGCAGCATTTACATTGCAGGAATTATTAACTGTAAAATCAGATGATGTCGTAGGTAGAATCAAGATTTATGAAAACATAGTCAAAGGTGGCAGCAACTTTGAATCTGGACTACCGGAATCATTCAATGTGATGATCAAAGAATTCAGATCATTATGTTTGAACGTGCAGTTAGAAGAGAACTCTTAATTGATAATAGAAGTGTCCGGTTTAGGCCTGGCGTTTTTGATGATTTTATGCTGAAGAAAATTTTTAAACAATATGGTGCTGATGTGCCTATTTAGAGTATAGTTTGAGGAAGAACCCATTATGTCACAGATCAATTTTTACAGCCAGCTAAGCAGTACTCAACAATTTGATCAAATTAAAATTAATATTGCAAGTCCAGAACAAATACGTTCCTGGTCTTTCGGAGAAGTTACTAAGCCTGAGACAATAAATTATCGTACATTTAAGCCAGAAAAAGAAGGTCTTTTTTGTGCTAGAATTTTCGGCCCTGTAAAGGATTTCGAATGTTTGTGCGGTAAATATAAACGCATGAAATATAGAGGCGTCACATGTGAAAAATGTGGCGTTGAAGTGACGACCTCACGTGTGCGTCGTGAACGTATGGGACACGTTGAGCTGGCTGCTCCAGTTGCACATATCTGGTTTCTGAAATCACTACCTTCAAGAATAAGCACTTTGCTGGATATTACCATGAAGGACTTGGAGAAAATTTTATATTTTGAAAATTATGTAGTAGTAGAACCTGGCATGTCGGCTCTTCAGAAAGGTGATCTACTTTCTGAAGATGCCTACATTAAAGCCCAGGATGAGTATGGTGAAGATAGTTTTGTTGCGATGATTGGAGCGGAAGTTGTACAACGTCTTCTTAGTGAATTAAATCTTGAAGAGTTGCGTGTTCAGTTAAAATCCGATTTTGCTGAAACTTCATCTGAGACGAAGAAGAAAAAATTAGCAAAACGATTGAAGCTCGTTGAGGATTTTCTGGGTTCCGGTAATAAACCCGAGTGGATGATAATGAACGTATTGCCGGTAATTCCGCCAGAAATCAGACCACTGGTTATGCTTGATGGAGGCAGATTTGCTACATCAGATCTGAATGAACTATATAGAAGAGTTATTAATAGAAATAACCGCCTGAGAAGGCTTCTTGAGCTAAAGGCACCAGACATTATCATACGTAACGAAAAGCGTATGCTTCAGGAATCTGTAGACGCATTATTTGACAATGGTCGTCGTGGCAAAATAGTTAAGAATGCCAATAAAAGGCCGTTTAAGTCTTTAAGTGATATGCTTAAAGGCAAGCAGGGGCGTTTCCGCCAGAATCTTCTAGGTAAGAGGGTTGATTATTCAGGCCGTTCAGTGATTGTTGTGGGACCTGAGATGAAGCTGCATCAATGTGGTCTACCGAAAAAAATGGCACTTGAGCTATTTAAACCGTTTATTTACTCCAAGCTGGAGATGTATGGTATTGCAACTACGATCAAAGCTGCAAAGAAAATTGTTGAAGCAGAAAAAATCGAAGTTTGGGATATTCTGGAAGAAGTTATCAGGGAACATCCGGTGCTTCTTAACAGAGCTCCAACCTTGCACCGTCTTGGTATTCAAGCATTTGAGCCATTGTTGATTGAAGGTAAGGCAATCCAGTTGCACCCACTTGTGTGTGCGGCGTTTAATGCAGATTTTGATGGTGATACCATGTCTGTACACGTTCCACTTTCGATTGAAGCTCAGTTAGAGGCAAGAGTATTGATGATGTCCACAAATAATATACTTAGCCCAGCTAATGGTAAGCCTATTATTTCAGCAGATAAGGATATCGTACTTGGTTTGTATTACCTGACTTTACTGCTTGATGGTGAACTTGGTGAAGGCATGGTGTTTAGCGACATTAACGAGATAGAATTTGCATTATTTGAGAAAATGGTCACTATTCACACTAAGATCAAATACCGTACAGAGCTATTAAATGCTGAAGGAGAGTTTGTAGAAACAATTATTGATACTACGCCTGGAAGAGTTATACTTGGTCGTCTACTTCCTAAAAGTAGTAATTTAGACTTTAAGTTGCTAAATAAGGAAATGAATAAGAAGAATATATCCAGTGCCATAGATTCCGTATATCGTTATTGTGGTCAGAAAGCGACAGTGATTTTTGCAGATAAGTTAATGGAACTTGGTTTTAAATACGCATGTAATTCTGGAATTTCTTTCGGTATGGATGACATGGTAGTTCCATCTGCAAAAGCTGGATTTATTGATGAGACTACCAGCCTTGTAAACGAATTTGAGCAGCAATACCTTGAGGGTTTGATTACTTACGGAGAGAAATTTAACAAAGTGGTGGATGCCTGGACTGCATGTACGGATAAAGTCGCATCGAAAATGATGGAAGAAATTGCTGTAATTGATGATGATAAGTCAAAGACTAATAAGGAAAAGCTGAACTCGATTCACATGATGGCAATATCCGGAGCAAGAGGTTCAGCAGCGCAGATCAAGCAGCTAGCTGGTATGCGTGGATTGATGACAAAACCATCTGGAGAAATTATCGAAACCCCGATTAAATCCAATTTTAAAGAAGGTTTAACTGTTCGTGAATATTTTAACTCGACTCATGGAGCGCGTAAAGGTCTTGCTGATACAGCACTTAAGACAGCAAACTCCGGCTATCTGACAAGAAGATTAGTTGATGTTGCTCAGGATTGTATTATTACTGCTGATGATTGCGGTACTATTAATGGTATTGAGGCTAAGACTATTATTGCTGGCGGTGAGGTTGTTGTCTCATTGGCGGATCAAATTTTGGGTAGGACAGTTGCGATTGATACGTATCATCCAGTAAATGGTGAGTTGCTAGCATCGGCTGGTGAGTTAATTGATGAAGAAAAGCTTGATAAGATTGAATCTTCTGGTCTGGACCTAATTAAGATTAGATCAGTACTCACCTGTGAGACTAAATTCGGAATTTGTGCTCTTTGTTATGGTCGTGATCTTGCTGCGGGTACATTGGTATCAAAAGGTGAAGCAGTTGGTGTTATTGCTGCTCAGTCTATCGGTGAGCCTGGTACGCAGCTGACAATGAGAACGTTCCACATTGGAGGTGCTGCGACAAAAGGCGCAGAGATTTCTTCTGTTGAAGCTTCTTATGATGCCAAGGTAAAAATTCTTGGGCGTAACCTGGTGATTAATTCAGCAGGTTTGCAGATCGTTATGAGCCGTGCTTGTGAAGTGCTTCTTGTTGATGATAAAGGTAATGAGCGTGCGAGATATAAAATTCCTTATGGTGCAAGATTAATGGTTGACGATGGCTACAAGGTAGAAAAAGGTCAGAAGATTGCAGAATGGGATCCATACACTCTTCCAATTATCACTGAAAAATCAGGTAAAGTTGTATTTACCGATATGTTGGAAGGTTTATCTATCAGAAGTGTAATGGATGATACAACCGGTATTTCAAGTAAAGTTATTATCGAATCAAAGCAGTATTCAAAGGGAGCAGATTTGCGTCCGCGTATACAATTGCTTGACGGTAAAGGAAAAATGGTCGAACTTTCCTCCGGTTTGGAAGCGAAACACTATCTGCCGGTTGGTGCGGTTTTGAGTGTGGAAGATGGTGTGGAAGTTGCAGCTGGTGATATTCTGGCTCGTATTCCTCGTGAATCAACTAAGACTAGAGATATTACCGGTGGTCTACCAAGAGTGGCTGAGCTTGTTGAAGCAAGACGTCCAAAGGATCATGCTGTAATTGCTGAAGTTGATGGCCGTATTGAATTTGGTAAAGATTATAAGTCCAAGAGAAGGGTGATTCTACACCCAACTGATGGTTCTAAGCCAATCGAGTATATGCTACCTAAAGGTAAGCATGTTGTTATAAATGAAGGCGACTTCATTAAGCGTGGTGACATGATTATCGATGGAAATCCTGTTCTACAGGATATCTTAAAAGTAATGGGCGTTGAAGCTCTAGCTAGTTATATGGTCGCACAAATTCAGGCTGTTTATAGATTGCAGGGTGTGAAGATCGATGATAAGCATATTGAAGTAGTGATACGCCAAATGCTTCAGAAGGTCGAGATTACTCATTCTGGCGGTACAACATTATTACCAGGTGAGATGGTTGATGCACGCATGCTTACTGAAATTAATGATAAAGTCGTTAAAGAGGGTGGTAAGCCTGCAAGATATGACTTAGTGTTGCAAGGTATAACTAAAGCATCATTGCAGACAAACTCATTCATTTCTGCGGCTTCATTCCAGGAAACAACCAAGGTCTTAACAGAAGCAGCTGTTGCCGGTAAGATAGATCAACTGCAGGGTTTGAAAGAAAACGTAATTGTTGGTAGATTGATTCCAGCGGGTACCGGTTTTTATATGGGAATGGCTAAAAAGCAGGCTGCAGAGCGCGATAGAGTAATTGCAGAAAGCAGCGAGTAATAGTCGATTTTCTATATATTATTTGATTCAAGAATCTATGGCTGGCGTGTGTTTGAGCCGTAGATTCTTAGGATATGATAAGAGCAAATCTGGAAATGCTTGTAATGTTAATATAGGAAAAGTTTCATAACTGAAATGCTGTAATAGAGTTGTTAACTACTGGATTTTAAAATAAGCTTAATGTATAAGTAAATTTCAGGTTCTAGCTAAGATATTACAAATATGAGTATTTACAGTCGCATACGATTATGTTTTTGTATGCTGATAAATAAAAATGAACTACAATTCTTAATGCTAAAAGTTTTTTTGGTAGCGTTTAGCATCATGCCAATTGCTACTTTAGCAGCACAGGAAGCAACGCTTGTTCGACCTATCAAGATAGGATACTACGAATTCTACGAAAAATTCACAGCTATTGGTCAGTGCAAATCAGAAAATAGCAAAACATATTATGCAAAAGCTGCCGGTACGATTGATTCTATTGCAATTGTTCAAGACAAGAATGTTTCTGCAGGTGATGTCCTGATCACTATTGATGCTGATATGGCAGAAGTTATAAAATCTAAAGCTGAAGCGGCATTCGAATCGGCCAAGATGACGTACGATCGTGATATGTCTTTGCTTGAAAAGAAAATAATCAGCAGCGAAGTTTCTAACAGATCAAAAGTCGCATTAGAAGTTGCAAGAGCGGACTTGGTTGCTGCCAGGAACAAATATGAGGATATGGTAATCACAGCTCCATACGGTGGATATGTTGGTGTAGTGAACGCCAGGATTGGTGATGATGTCAAAATGGGTGACTACCTGTTTAGCCTTGTTGCGAAAGGAGATAAAACTGTTTTTGTGGAACTGCCGGAAATTATGTACTCCAGGATAGATCAAAATTCTAGCATTTACGTTTTGGATTCTAACGGGACAAGAATTCAAGGACAAGTAATTGCTGTTTCGGACTATCTCAATGACAATGGAACGATAACAGCAAAATTAGCCTTTCCGTCATCTAGCAAACTAGTGCATGGCAGTTACGTTGAAGTAGAGATGATATTTGATCAACATAAAGCATTAGCCGTCCCTGAAAAAGTACTACTAAAAAATAATCAAGGAAATTTTGTTTATAAAATTTCTAAAGAAAACAAGGTGCAGCAAGTATATATCACAACCGGCACTAGAACAGATAGAATGATTGAAGTGATTTCAGGTGAGCTGCAAGTTGGTGATTTGATTGTTCTAAGTGGCTTGACTAAAATTTACGATGGGGCTCTGATAGCAATAATTGATGATTCTCCAGATTCAAAACAACCCAAAAGCGGTACTTGAAATCTATGCAATTACCCGAAATTTGTATAAGAAGGCCTGTTTTTACGATTGTACTGAGTTTAATAATCATGTCGCTCGGGTCTATCTTCTTTACTAAATTACAGGTTCGGGGAACCCCAAATATTAATCCGCCAATTATCACAGTCCGCTCCGAGTATGCAGGAGCAGATGCTCTGTATATGGAAAGACAGATTACCAAGCGTATAGAAAAGGCATTAAAGACTATCAAAAATCTGGAATCAATGTCATCTTCCAGTAGCGTTGGTGAAAGTTCAATCATGCTGGAATTTAATTTAGATACCGATATTGAAATAGCACTGAATGATGTTAGATCAATGATATCGGATATCATCCAATTTTTTCCAGATGACATGAAAGCTCCATCTGTTGCAAAAATGGACTCAGACGCCTGGCCCAGTTTCTGGATTAGTATTAATAGCACCAGGCACGATGATCTGGAACTTACTCGTATTTCCGATAACAAAATTAAATCGGTTTTGGAGAAGCTGCCAACAGTCGGTAATTCCAAAATTTTTGGTGCGCGCTACTATACTATGCGCATCGAACCTATCAACACCAAAATGTTTCAGCATAAATTAAGCCCATTCGAGCTGGAAACGGTAATTCTTGCTCAAAATAAGGATTATCCGGCAGGTTCGATTAAGACTAGTGTTCGGGGTTTTTTTCTTAAGCTGGCTGCATCATTAAACACTCCTGAAGAATTTGAAAATATTATAGTCAAAAAATATCCTGACGGCACAATAATCAAACTTAAAGACGTTGCCAATGTTGGGCTTGAGCCTTATGAAAATGATGTTATTTTGCGATATAACGGTAAGCAGTCATTAGCAGTTGGTCTTATCAAACAATCTACTGCAAATATAATTGAACTTTCAGACTCGGTAAGAGAGGAGCTGGTTAAAATTAGAAAAAATCTACCAACAGGTGTACAAGTTGATATTGCTTACGATGCTGCTGTACCTGTAAAAGCTTCCATTCGTTCGGTTTATTTTACGATCTTTGAAGCACTTATACTTGTTGGAGCAGTTATTTATTTATTCCTGGGGTCTTTCCGTATCACCTTAATTCCGCTGGTTACTATTCCAATCTCGCTTGTTGGCACTTTTACAGTCATGTATTTACTTGGCTTTACAATTAATACATTTACTTTACTTGCAATGATTCTTGCAATTGGTTTGGTAGTTGATGATGCAATTGTAATGCTTGAGAATATATTTCGGCACAACCATGAACTTGGCAAACAACCGATGCAGGCTGCGTTTGACGCTTCCAAAGAAATAGGTTTTGCGATAGTAGCTATGACTATTACTTTAGCATCTGTATTCCTGCCTATTGGCCTTATTGAAGGATTTCTGGGGAAACTCTTTGTGGAATTTGCATGGACTTTAGCGTTTTGCGTGTTATTTTCAGGTTTTGTAGCTCTTACTCTGACTCCGATGATGACTAGTCGTATGATCAGGTCAAAAGATGCACTAAAGCCGAAATTTCTACAGGTTTTTGACTATTATTTATTAAAAACTCAGCTTGTTTATATTCATTATCTTGGAGTTGCACTTAACAATAAACTTAAATTTTATGCAATTTGTTTTGTTTCAGTAATAGTGTTGGTGCTGAGTTTCATGCATGTGGATAAAACTTTTGTTCCTGATGAAGATCAGGGTTTCTTGCAAGTTTTCTTCACAGGTCCGGAAGGCTCCAGCACTGAGGAATCGCTAAAGACAGTGTTAAAAGCTGAACAGGTAATGGAGAAGAACGAAGATATTCTAGGATTTTTTGAAGTTATTGGCTGGGGTGGAGGCGAGAATGCAATGGCATTTGTTCCCCTTAAAGACTGGAGTATTCGTTCCAAGTCGCAAGCAAATATTAAACAAGAGCTAAACTGGAAATTCTCACAAATTCCAGGAATGTCTATTTTTGCAGTTAGTCCGCCTTCAATAGGTGGTGGTGGGTCGGACAAAGTCATTAACTTTAACCTGCAAACATCACTTGAATATTCAGACCTTGATCGAATTTCACAGAAATTCCTTGATCGTATGAAATCATATCCTATTTTTCAAAATGTAGAACGAGACTTTAAAGCATCAACTCCTACTCTGGATATCATCGTCAACAGAGAAAAAGCCTATAGATATGGGGTGAATATTGATACAATCGGCAGGACAGTACAATATCTTATCGCTGGAAGGCAGGTTGGTGACTTCCGTCTGGGAAATGATATTTACGAAGTAATGATTCGCTATGATGTCAAGGATCGTAATGAGCCATCAGACCTTAAGAAAATCTATATTAAAACCGATATGGGCAGCTTACTTCCACTTGAGACAGTAGCTAAAGTTATTGAAACTATTACTGTTAAAGAATATCATCATTATGATAGCTCAAAAGCAATTTCAATTACCTCAGACATGGCGCCGGAGAGCAATCTTGGTGATGCTGCAAAAGCAATAGAAAAAATTGCTGCAGAAATAATTGATACAGATAATACCCAGCTAAAATTTCGAGGACAAATCCAGCAGATGAATGAGTCCAGCGGTGAAACTCTCATCACTTTCTTATTCGCTTTGGTGTTCATATATCTTGTACTTTCGGCTCAGTTTGAAAGTTTTGCTGATCCTTTGCTTATTCTAATGGCTGTACCGTTTTCAATGACTGGAGGTGTACTGGCTCTGCTGATATTTGGCGACACCATAAACATGTATAGTAATATTGGTCTGGTAACTCTTATTGGACTTGTGACTAAAAATTCAATTATGTTAGTTGAATTTACTAATCAACTTCGAGAAGGTGGAATGCGAATAACTGGTGCAGTAATCGAATCGGCAAAACTTAGGTTACGTCCTATCTTAATGACTAGTATTGCCACGATATGCGGTGCGTTGCCTTTGGTTTTTGCATCCGGTGCCGGTGCTGCATCACGCAATTCCATAGGTTTGGTAATTGTTGGCGGAATGATGCTTGGTACATTATTTACTATTTTCGTAATTCCAGTATTATATCAGACTTTTAAAAAAGAAGGGGCGGTAGATAGATAGAACCAGAATGTCATTCCATGTTTCCGGTGTTTGGTATGAGTTCATCTAATAAAGAAAGGTTGGATAATCCAGTGGTAACGGTCTTACAAGTGAAGAAAGGGAGTAAGAAAACTTAATGTCATCTCTTTAGTTGATTCTCAACTTCGACCTAAGAATTCAGATAAACAACACAACTTATCTGACTTATCGCACGGATTGTCATTGCTAGGTTTTCTAACACGAATTTAGCATAAGCTTTGCTTTCCTAAATTCGTAAAAACTAATGGAAAACTAACCTTGAAGCGTTTCTTCAGTTAGTTTTAAAATTTTTTTTACTAAATATTGTTAGAAAATATAAATTATGTATCTTAAAACCAGGCGCAGAGACGCCTCTAGACTGGTTTCTTCAACTTTTACCAGTATTGGATAATTTTTGTTATTCAAAACTGACGTTTCTGGCATCGACTGCAATGATGATATTTTCAAAGCTATTTGTGTAGCAGCGTATTTATCAGAAAGTAATTCTATCCGGAGTAATACCAATCATTAGAAACAACTACCTGTTAATTAGTTCTTTTAGGTTTGGTAGTAAAGTTCTTATTTACGTTTTCCTTCAAGCCATTATGCAATACATCAAGGATTTCCATCATTGACTTGGTAGACATGTCCAGAATTTCTTTGGTGTTGTTGACGTTATTATCAACTGTGGACTGTAAATATTTTTTCTGACAGGCGCTAATTTGTGCAACATCACCGGCTGATATTGCATCCTTCATTGTATTGTACATCTCTGTAGTATTTTTCTGTAAAGAATCAGAGCCTCTTTTGAAAATAGACTGCAGGTTTTCTGACACCATCTGGTTCGTAGAATTAATAGCTTCTGTAGTGTTTTTAATCATATTTGAAGAAGAAGAAAAATCCATACTTTGCATGTTCTTAGTAAAATTATCGTAATTCATAAACGATTGCATATATTCAAATGGGTTATTATTCATAGTCAATCTCACTGCTGTAAAAATTATTGATACGTAATTATAAGTAAACAACTAACCATATCAGTATACCATGAATTTCTAAAATAACAGGAAATTAATTTCTGGGTTGCAGTTTATTGGTCACTATAGCTTTAAATTTATTGCTAATTAGTGTTTTTTTAATTCAGCTAATTCTTGCTGTAGTTTCATCACGAGTTTTTGTAGTTGCTGATATTCTTCGCGCGTAGCATATTTTCCTTTGAGTACGTTTTGTTCGATGTAGTTTGCACTGGACTCTTTGATAGCCTCACCAGATTTACGAGCAATCTTGTTTGCTCCGGCTAGTATTCGGATAAAATTTTTCTGAGCCATAATGATCTATACTTTTGAAAGTATCTTAATAGAAAGTGCGTGCAAGCCGCTAGCAAATTCGTCTTTGAGTAAGTCATTTATAATCCGGTGTTGTTCAATTTTACTTAAAAAGTCGAGTGTATCAGAAGAAATTTGGATGCTAAAGTGAGTGTCGCCTAATGCATTTGGGTTTCCTGCATGTCCCGCATGTGCAGAACTTTTGTCAAGCACCTCAAGAATATGTGGATTTAGCACACTTAGCTTTTGCTCAATAATTTCTTTTCTACTCATTAAATTTTTTAGTGTTTCAAAATATTACGGTTTTTGGTATCATGCTAGTCAATCTTATTTCAAAGCATAGGATAGCATGGTAACAAAAGCAAGAATTATGATGAGTCTACAGAAAGAGCTAGACCGAATTAAGAATGGAATTCTGTTATCTATAAAGCTTTTGAATAAAGATGAGTTGAATATTCTTATCGAGGATACAGGCGCAATTATTGACAAGTTCTATATTATGGTTGATAAGGCTTGTGAAAAAGCCAATGACTATACTGTTATTAAGACTCTTGATCCAACAAAATTATATATAATTCTTCCAGATGATTCCCGCATTGCCGAGAAGTTAGCTTATTCCATTTATTCGCAAGTGCAGCTATATGTTGATTCTGATTTGCCTGAAAGTTATTTGAAATGTGCTGTAGGTAGTATTAAATTTTTTCCTGAACAAAACTTAAAGGTAGAAAAATTGGTGTCACTTCTAGTATATAGTATGTCCTCTTCCAGGGATCAAAGCTACTATTACTGTTATGATGACAATCCTGTTGATATAGAGAGGCTGCGCATGCGTAACATCAATTTAAATTTGCTCAGATCCTCGTTGTTTAAGAAGAAGGCAAAATTTGCATATCAGCCTATTATCGATCGCAAGTCAGGGAATATCGAATATTACGAATGTTTGCTGCGAGTTCTGGATGAGGAAAATAATTTAGTCTCTGTGGGTCCAATGATAGAAGATGCAGAGACTAAAGGTCTGATTAATATTGTTGATTTTACAGTTATAGAGATGGCTGTTAACGAGCTGGTCAGTGATAAAAAAATTAAGCTGTCGGTAAATATTTCAAACATCGGGGTGTTAAATAACAGATTACTCAGGAGAATAGAGAGCCTGTTCAAAAAATATGCTGTTGCCAAGAGGTTGATTATAGAAATCACTGAGACATCATTAAATCAGGATTTTACTACCACCAAAAAATTTATCGATGCTCTTCATGCTTATGGTTGCCGATTTGCATTAGATGATTTTGGATCAGGCTTTACCTCTTTTAAACAACTCTTAAACTTACCTATTGATATTATCAAAATTGATGGTAGCTATATACGTGATATACTGAGCAATAATCATAGCAGATTTTTCGTTGAAGCCTTAATTAGCCTAGCAGAAGACCTTGGGATAAAGACGGTTGCAGAATTCGTAGAGAATGGAGAAATCGCCAGGTTCTTGATTGATATTAAGATTGGTGGTATGCAGGGGAATTTCTTTTTACCGGCGTCAGAAAGCCGGATTAATTAATTTTTTAGTAGTAATAGAATTATACTAACGGTGAGTGAGCGTTAAAACTTACTAATAAGATGCCTATATAAATGGTTTGTTAATATAATATTAACTTCTTTTTAGCCATAATGTTTAAATTACAGTTTTCTTGTGAGGATAGTTTATGGGTCTGGAATTTTTTGGCACCAACAGTGACTGGACTAAAAAAGGAGAAAAAGTAGGCGGTGCTAGAGGGTCTGGTGAGCTTGGCGGAATCTATACAAGTAAAATCACTGGCAAGTCGGCTCTTATAAAACGCGATCCGGAATCTCCCAACTTTGATATAGCAGAATATATGAGTTCAAAGATTTTTGCTGCTGTATCACCCGGTGCTGGTGCAACGGTTGAAATGATGATACCAAAGGGAGAAGCTAATAATATACCAGGTAATGGTTCAAATGTTTATGTAAGATCGGAGTTTTTTGATCATTATTCAGACATGTTTAAAGACATGGACGAGCATATGGCTGAAAAAAATAAGCCAAAGAATTGGTTTCGGAAAGATGGTCGGCCGTTATTCATGGGTACGCGTCAAAAGCTTAGAGGTGTAATGAGTAAAGCTATAGATAATTTAGGGTATCAAGGTTTTGATAAAATTGCACCTGGGTCATTGCTTGTTGGTGATTTTGACATGCATACAGGCAATATTGGAGTAATTCGAGAGCCAAATAAACCGCCACAGCTTAAGCGTATTGATTTTGGTTGGGGCTTTGCTAATCTTACAAGGGAAGTACATCCGCATTCTAAGTCAAGGCACCTACCAGGTCGAGGACCGACTAATCATTTTCGTGAATTTCCACGCAAGCATAAGTTAACGGCAGAATTTGTTGAAGGGTTGAATGCGGCAGCAGATGCCGACCTTGATACAGTGTTGGAAGAATCCTTTACAGAACTAGAAAGATACTATGATACACCGACTTTACAAAAATGGGCGCAGCATGCTATGCCCAATGAGTTTGGTAAAAAGAATACTGATGATATTAATTTAGAAGAAGTCAAAAGTACCCTGAAAGAGGTCATGCGGGCTCGTCAATCTTCATTAAAAGAATTTTCTCTTGAGATCAAGCTGGGTTTAATTGTAAGCAAGAAAGGTAAGGGGTTTGGCAAAGGGTATAAAGTAGATCGCATGGAGCTAAGGAAGCTTATAAAAGAAAATCCAGATTATTTTAAAGAGATTGTTTCTAACGAAAAAAAACTAAGATTGCGTGATAAAAAATTGAAAAAAAATAAAGCTGTTACAAAACTGCTGGGGCAAGAAATTATAGAGGCAAGAAATGAAATAATTAAGGAAGCTGCAATTCAAGGGAAAGAGACGGCAGCTAAAGATAGCGTGTTATTTGGCAAAAAAACTGTTGCAACTACATCAATTAGCCTTAGTGATGCCGTTGACCCAATTACCCAAGCCGTTCGTAATGAAATCATCGGAAAACAGCAACATTTATTGCAGCAAGAAATTGCCAAGGGTATGGGAGGGAGCGACAGAGCCGTGTTTGAGAAGCAGAATCCGGTAGAGTTTCAGAAATACCTGCAAACAGATGAAGGCAAGGAAACTGTAACTCAGGTGATGCAAAATCCTGAGATGCAGTCTCAGATGCACAAGATTGAATCAGCTGGATATAAAGCCGTGCATAGTAAATTCCAGGATAGTTTCCGTAATGTAGATTGGGGGCAGCTTGGAGCAAATAAAATCCGCACCACGGAAATTACCAATGATGCAGGAGAAGCTGTTTGTACGCTCAAAGAAACCACCATAGATGCTGCGCCAACAAAGTTAGCCTTAGATAATGGAAAAACGATCGAGGTCAAAAACTATAGACAAATTGATTTTCCAAAAGAA
>CAJQOD010000020.1 GCA_905479865.1 uncultured Rickettsiaceae bacterium
TGTTGGTGGCTCTGGTGGTCCTGTTGGTGGTTCCGGCGGTCTTGTTGGTGGCTCTGGTGGTCCTGTTGGTGGCTCTGGTGGTATTTCTTCTACAGGAATATCTTGCTCAGGCTCTTCGATTTCTTGTGGTATAGATTCTTGAGTCGGCGGAACAGGTTGTGCTGTGTCTAGCTGTGCATCAATTTGCGATTCACGAGGAGATGTTGTTTTTATAACGGCTCTTGAAGCCTGAGCAGTAAGCTCTCCAGAATCTAACGCATTGGTTGTTTCCTCAGATGCTTCAGGTTGAGGCAAAGGCGCAGTTGGTGCATCATCTTCAATTTCCTCTATGGGTGGTATCTCTGTATCCTTTGGGTTATATAAATCTATATCTATGCTCAACTCGTCGGCCTTATATCCTCCTCCATGAAGTTCTGAGGAGGTGGCATCTGTTTCATCTTCAGTTGCCAGTAATTCTTCGACATCAGCTTCTTTATCAGTGGCTTTCATTTTATCGGTGTTAAGGTCTTTTTGGTCAACTTGACTTAGCCTATCAAAATGATCAAATTGCTCTCTGTCACCGTGATTAGCTGCTTTTTCTCCGTTCCCTTCATCTTTGAAATTGGCCATAAAATATACCCTGAACTAGTTGTTACATAGAATTATCAATGCTATACGGTTAAGGTTATCTAGTAAAGATTAAGTAATGGTTAATCATTTCTTAGCAGCAACCCCTGCTAGTTTTTTTAGAAATTTTTAGAGTTTTGTTGTTTTATAACAAACAACTGATTGTGATTTTTTGTTATTGGCTATAGCAAGTTTTTAGGGGAGGAGTTGCCGGTAATGATGACTCCTTACTAAGCACCATTTTCAACACATTGACCCAAACAAGCATCTTTTATTATATTTGCTAGAAATTTTTGGAGTATTGGGTGAATTTCATTTACAATAAAAATTTACCTATAGCCGATAAAGATGTTGCATGACTTATAAAGTAATACTGGATAATTTTAAAAATAATTGGAATCTAAAACAACAAGGTGAACCAATAGAAACTGCGAGCAGCGTAATTACTTTTGTAGAGCAGAATGGTGTTTCTAATGTGCTAAAGATTTTTAATAAACATTCTGACGAATATTTATCAGCAACAATATTAAACCATTACAATACAAACGGTGCTATTAAAGTTATACAGCAAGCAGAGAAGGGTATATTACTCGAACGCGCCGCCCCTGGAATTCATCTTAAGGATTTATCCATTACCGGTAAAGATGAAAAAGCAACACATGTTTTTTGCTACATAGTTAAAAAACTGCATAGTAACAAGCCTATCCCGAAAAAAGATTTTCCTACTATTGCTTATTGGGGAAAATGGTTTGACAGGTATCTTAATTCTAACGATATGCAAATTCCAAAATCGCTTGTCTATGAGACAAAGCAGATATTTTTTGAACTGACGGAATCACAAGGTAAAACTCTCCTTTTGCATGGTGATTTACACCATGATAATATTCTTTTTGATAAAAAACGCGGTTGGCTTGCCATTGATCCGAAAGGTATTATTGGTGAAGCAGAAATTGAAGTAAGTGCCTTCTTAAAAAATCCGGTTGAACATCCAAAACTCTACGCTAACGAAGAAACAATTCGCAATAGAGTTAATATAGTTGTACAGACGTTAAATCTAAACAGGGAACGAATATTACTCTGGTGTTATACACTTACAATGATTCATTCCATGTGGCTAATTGAAACCAAAGGAAGTCCAAAAAACTGGGTAGATATGGCACAATTATTAAAACGAATAATTTGAGAAACAATCAACAGGGTTCTTTGTACTTAAAATCTATTTAATCAATTTATGCATGGTCTTGCCGATATCTGAAGGCGACTCTGAAATGACGACCCCCACACTCCTAAGAGCCTCCAATTTATCTGCAGCAGAACCTTTACCACCTGATATAATTGCACCAGCATGACCCATTCTTTTGCCCGGAGGAGCGGTGACGCCTGCAATAAAGCCGACGACAGGTTTTTTTGTTTTTGACTTTTTGATGAATTCTGCAGCTTCTTCTTCTGCACTGCCACCAATTTCACCAATCATAATTATGGCTTTTGTTGCATCGTCATGGATAAATAAATCAAGGCAATCAATAAAGTTTGTACCATTAACCGGATCACCGCCGATACCCACACAAGTTGACTGGCCAAGGCCAACAGCCGTAGTCTGAGCCACCGCTTCATATGTTAGTGTACCGGATCTGGATACAATACCAATCTTACCCTTTTTATGAATATGACCAGGCATAATACCGATTTTACATTCGCCGGGTGTAATTACTCCAGGGCAGTTCGGTCCAACCAGTCTCGTGCCGGAACCCTTAAGCACACGCTTGACTTTTAGCATATCGATAACAGGAATGCCTTCAGTGATACATATAACCAGCTCAATCTTTGCATCTATGGCTTCCAGGATAGAATCTGCAGCAAATGGCGGTGGTACATAGATTACGCTTGCGTTTGCACCCGTTCTATCGACTGCCTCTTGCACTGTATTATATACCGGCATATCCAAATGCGTCTGACCGCCCTTTCCCGGCGTCACGCCACCTACCATTTTAGTTCCATATTCAATTGCCTGTTCTGAGTGAAACGTACCCTGCGAACCCGTAAAACCCTGGCAAATTACTTTTGTACTTTTGTTTATCAGTATCGACATATTATTGACTCGAAATTATATAGCTTTAACTATTTTATCTGCAGCGTCACCAAGATCATCAGCAGCAATTATTTTTAAACCTGAATTATCCAGTATCTCTTTACCTAACTCAAAGTTCGTTCCAGCAAGCCTTACCACTAGTGGCAAGTCAATACCCACATCTTTAGCAGCAGCCACAATGCCTTCTGCAATTATGTCACAACGCATGATACCACCAAAAATATTCACCAATATTCCCTTTACTGTCTTGTCAGATAAAATGATTTTAAATGCCTCGGTTACTCTTTCTTTATCTGCGCCTCCACCAACATCCAAAAAATTTGCCGGCTCTGCACCATATAACTTAATGATATCCATAGTAGCCATAGCTAAACCCGCACCATTTACCATACAGCCAATATTACCATCCATTCTAACGTAACTTAAGTCAGCTTTGCTAGCACGCACCTCTAATGGGTCCTCTTCATCCTCATCCCGCAATGCTGCGATTTCAGGATGACGGAACAATCCATTATCATCAAAATTAATTTTTGCATCCAGCGCCAGTAAATCTCCTTCAGTAGTAACAACAAGAGGGTTAATCTCAATTTGCGAAGAATCCGTAGAAATAAATGCAGTATATACACATTCAACAATCTTCATCATTTGCTTTGCCTGATCACCCTTAAAACCAAGTCTGAATGCTAGTGATCTGCAATGAAAGGGCTGTATACCCGTTGCAGGATTCACTGAAACCCTGATGATTTTCTCCGGAGTTTTCTTAGCTACATCTTCAATATCAACGCCACCTTCTGTTGAAGCCATAAAAGTGATACGATTAGTTGTTCTATCAAGCACCACACTAAAATAATATTCTTTGGCAATATTACAGCCTGATTCAATATAAACTCTTTTTACAACTTGCCCTGCGGGACCTGTTTGATGTGTGACCAAAGTTTTCCCATACATATTGTGGGCAAGACTCCTTGCTTCTTCCCTGTTACGCACAACCTTCACGCCGCCGGCTTTACCTCTACCACCTGCATGAATTTGCGCTTTGACAACATACACGTCCGCATCAAAGTTTTTTATTAGATCGTCAATTTCTTTTACTTTTAAAGCAACAACTCCATGCGAAGTTGGAACTCCATATTTCTTTAAGACCTGCTTGGCCTGGTATTCGTGAATATTCATCTTATATAATATTTTATATTACTTATTTAGACCTACGGTTACAGTCTATAATGAAATACCAAAAAAAGTAAAGCAAAAGCAGCCAGGCTAGATAATGGATTAATCTTTAATCAGCACCGTTGCAAATACAGTCATATCAATTTGGCTTTGACCTGGAGCAGCAATTGGAGCTGCGTACTCTCTTCCCTTGCTACTAGCAGTCATCATACGATTTTGACGCATTGGACTAATTTGGCTTTGAGCATCAATATTAATGTTTACAATTTCAATATCGTCCCTGCCAATAGCTTTGGCAACTCTCTTGGATTTCTTAATCAATTTCTCCAAAGCAATCTCCATTAGTGAATCACGGACTTCTTCTCTTTTTTCTGGTGAAACAACATAATTAAGACCCGTTATCACAAGCCCCATATTCTGAAGCTCACCTGTTAATTTCAAAATCTTTTCAGCATCGATACCTTTTATAAGCATAGACTGGCTTCCACGCCACACAGTCTTTGTTACTTCTCCTTTTTTTGTACGTGGATGATATTTGTATACTGAATATCGCTCGGTAGATACCTTAACATTGTGCAACTCTTTTGCCTTGTCGAGACCTTTTTTCATCACGCTGTTTATTTTGCTTTGTACATCCCGAGCATCCTGACCTTCGAATTCAAAACGCAAATTAGCAACCAGTAAATCTTCGTCTACTTCACGACGTTCTGTTGCTGAAATATTGAGATAAGTTCCATCTTTTTTATCATCATCTGCAAATACTGAAAATGGAAATGATGCTATCAATAGCATCAGGATTATCTGTGTTTTCATACAATTTAAACTCTCATACTAATCAAATTATTAATTCTTTTGCCGCTTCAATACCGGTTTTAGTAATTTTTTGACCTGAAATCATTCGGGCAAGTTCAAGAGATTTGCCCTCTACACTTAAATTTCCGACCTTTACGCTAGTATGTAAGTGATGCTGAGTTTTTTCAACTAAAATATGCTGATTGGCCTTGCCGGCAACTTGCGGTTGATGAGTTATAACAATGATTTGTACTGCATTGCTCAGTAACTTCAGGCGCTGTCCGATCGAATCTGCAACCAAGCCGCTAATTCCCACATCGATCTCATCAAAGATAATGGTTTGTTTGGGAGCATTGTCAAATAATGCCACACGCAAGGACAACATAAAACGTGACAATTCTCCACCAGAAGCAATTTTATCAATGGGCGAGAGGGTCATTCCAGGGTTTGTTGAAGCAACAAAACGAACGCGATCCATGCCTTTTGCCGTGGAATAACTCTCAGACGCATTCACTTCCACTTTAAAGATCGCCTTTTGCATCTCCAGGGCAAAAAGCTCTTGCATGGTTTTTTTCTCTAACTCTCTTGCAGCACTTGCCCTTTTATCAGACAATATTTTCGCTTTGTCAAAATATTGTTTTTTGCAGATATCTGCCTGTTCCTGTAAGTTTGAACTATCACCGAGTTTAGCTTTAAGCTCCTCTAGCTGCTTTTCGGATTTTTTCAAAAAATCTATTAACTCATCCGAGGGGCAAGAATGCTTCCTGGATAAAGTACGAATTTCATATAATCTGTCTTCTATTTCTTCCGGCGAATAATGGCTGCTATGAAATTCTTGCAGAACTTGACTAAGCATCGATTTTGCATCCTCAATTTTGTCATAAGCCAGCTCCAGATCAGAATTTACCTGCTCTAGGCTCTTAGAATCAGCTACATTGGAAATAGCTCGCTGCGATCTGGCAATTATTTGCTCAATGGAGCTTGACTCAATTTCAGAAAGCACGGATTGTATAAGATTTATCTCCTTATCGCGATTTTGCAACTTCTTCTTGGCATCAGCCAGTTCCTGCTCTTCACCAATGGATATTTGAGCCTGCTGAAGCTCTAGGCAAACATGAGTCAAGTAATCAATTTCATTTTCAATATTGTCTTTTTCTTTAGTAAATTCACTGATCCTATTCTCCAACTCCTGCCAATTTCGATAGCAAGCCGATACCTCACCCTTAAGACCTGCAAGCTTGCCATATTCATCAAGAATTTCTATATGAACAGATGGATTAATCAATAAAGTATGATTATGCTGACCGTGCAGTTCCAATAGATAATCAAACAATGTCTGCATGACTGCCGCAGTTACGATTTGATCATTTATAAGAAATTTTTTGCGTCCTGATTGATTCTGAGTTCGCTTAATTACAATCTCATCATCAACATCAATATCAAGCTCTGCCAGATATTTCTCTACTTTATCATGCGCAGAAAAAACCAGCGTAACATTACACGAATCAGCCCCTGGCCGTACTGGACTACCTGATATTTTACCACCAAAACAAAAAAGGATGGAGTCCAATAGAATTGATTTACCAGCACCGGTATCTCCGGTAATTACGCAGAAGCCTTCACTAAGATCCAACTCTAGTTTTTCAATTAGAATAAAATTTTTAATGTGAAGGCTTTGCAGCATCGCATTATTTCAATAAGTTATGGCTGTATTTGCCCCAACTACTATCAGGATAGTTACGTCTAAGCACAGCAGCATATTTCTTTGCTTCATCAACAAGACCAAGTATCAGACTGCTTTCAACCAATCTATATAGTGCCTCTGGGATATGAGAAGTGGTATCGTATTGCTCAACAACTGTTTGGAATCTCTTAATTGCAGCTACCAGGTTTCTTTTTTTTAGGTAATATCGGCCAATTAGCATTTCTTTACCCGCTAAATGATCGTTTACCAAATCAATTTTCAGTGCCGCATCAATTGCATATTTTGAACCGGGAAAGCGATTAATAACTTCTTCAAGCCCGGCACGCGCATATCTTGTTCTTGATTGATCAAGCTTCACACTTGAAATTTGCGTGTAATTAGCCAAAGCTTTCAGATAATACGCATAGGCAATATCTTCATGCCTTGGATGCAGTTTAATAAAGATGTCCAGCACATCAACGACTTCATCATACTCACCCGTCAAATACAAAGAATAGGCCTGCATGAGTTCAGCTTTGGGAGTTATGCTATTGCCCGGATGCTGAAAGAAGACTTTTTCAAATCCTAAAGAGGCTTTTTTATACTCACCTTTTTCCAAATCTTTTAAGGCCGCATCATACAACTCCCTGGCCGGAACAACCGCCTCACTATCAG
The DNA here is from genome assembly GCA_905479865.1 of uncultured Rickettsiaceae bacterium. GTDB lineage: Bacteria > Pseudomonadota > Alphaproteobacteria > Rickettsiales > Rickettsiaceae > Megaera_A. The sequence continues at coordinate 7,017 of CAJQOD010000020.1, forward strand.
CAAATTTAGATTTACAGGAGACCAATGCAAGAGATGCTATAACGATTAGCAGAAAGTATTTTATAGAGTTCATAAATTCGAATAATATTTTTTTTAATGTTGATACTATACATGAAAAACACTCGCAAGTACAGATGTGTTTCTGCACCAGCTGCTTATGTAGCTTTAGCTAGCTTCTAATCCTTATCTTTGTCTTTATTGTTATCATCATCCTTCATTGAAGACTTGAAAGATTTCAGTCCCTTGCCAAGTTCTGACATTACTTTCGGTAGTTTCCCAGCACCAAATAGCAATAATATAATCAGCAAAATAACTAACAGCTGAACAACACTTATACCCATAATTTAAACACCTGTTGATTGGAATATTTATTAAGGGTAATAATAACTAAAATTATCCAGCTTAGCCAGTAATCTTTTGCCTGAATTTAATCAGGTTCTGTTTCGATTGTAAAATTTGCTGTTTATCATCACCGCTGTGATAATTGTAGCACCCCATATATCGCATGCTAAGATACTCGCAAGTTTGTTCAAAGATTTCCTCGAAACATTTTGATGGAGATACACCATTACTGGAAATTACAAATACTCTTTTACCACGAAGTGCTTTACCAATTTTTTTATGAGGCTCTTTTATCACATCACTCCAGCGATCGAGAAATATTTTCATCCGGGTACTTGGTGCATACCAATAGATCGGTGTGGCTAAAAATATCTGTTCATATTCAAGAATATTTTTCATCAATGGAATAAAGTCATCATTATGGTTATTTTGTTTATAATCGAACGGTTCGATCACAAGGTTAGACAAATCCACAAATTTATGTTCATGCCCCAAAAGAGCCAAATCAACAGCCTTTCTAGTATACCCGTTACTTCTTGCACTTCCAAAAATTATGACAGATTTTGACATATCAGGAAAATTCAGATGGTGACCCCTACGGGAATCGAACCCGTGTTTTCACCGTGAAAGGGTGACGTCCTAACCGCTAGACGAAGGGGCCATAAAATTATCTATGAGCCAAACCTTTATACAGTCATTTGGATCGTCTGGCAAGAGGGTTTTTGCTTGAAGGTATAAACCCGGCTTATTCTAAATTAGCATCAACTATGTTACTAAAACACTATCTTTCTCTTGATGAATCACGTTTTGCCCTTCTATCTTTTATCATTTGAGTAAATTTTCTAGCCTGTTTTACACTAGCTGGCTCAGCAAGCTTTTGCCGCTCTTTAACCCTTGCAGGATACTCTTCTTTTACAAATTTCCTGGCTTTAGTAGCAAGCTCCTGATTCTCATTTTGCAAATTTGCAGTATGCTGCGCGATACCTTCAACACCAGACTTTAAGGCTTGCATATCCACAGCCTTACCTAATAATTTATCTCTTACAGTCTGTACAAAATTTGAAATATAATTTTGCGCTACTTCAATAAAACTAGCTTCGCCTGATGCTATTCGGTTTGCCCGCCCCATCTCTGCGGTAAATTTTTTCAAGGCCTCTGGACTTTCTCCGACCCTCTTTAAATCTTCGAAAACCTTATTAAATTCTCGAATTTGATCTATTTCTTCTGTTTTTTTATCTATCTTACTACCAACAAATTCCCATGTTTTCTCATCGCCGGCCTGCAGGGTTAGGCGTACACTGACCAGGTCATTTTGTAACTCCTGTAAATATTCCAGCCTCGCTTTAGATACCTCCTCCAAACGACCCATTGGGGAATCAGAACCACTAAATAATCTGGCAATATCAGCAGGAGAGCTTTTATCGCTTAAACCAGATAAACTCTCTGTTAAACTTTCCAATTCAGACATATCACAAATACCTCGACTAGATTCAGGGGTTGCACTTAAATTCAAGGTATTCAGCTTTCAGAGAAAGTGCAATTAAATTATCAATCTGTGATTGTTTTTATGACCACATATTCTTCATTCTGGAAAAAAAGCCCTCATCCTTGTAGTTGGCATCAACATCACCAAACTCTTTATCTAGAACTTCGAGCAATTCTTTTTGTTTTTTGGTAAGATTTTTTGGAGTCCGTATATAAGCATGAGCATATAAATCGCCCCGCACAGATGAACGCACTCGAGACATGCCTTTTTCTTTTAAACGCAACTTATCTCCAGTTTCGGTACCTGCCGGAATTTTTAACTTTACTCTTGAGCCGTCAATAGTCGGAATCTCTACTTCTCCACCTAATGTTGCCTTGGTAAAGCTTAATGGTAACTTACAGTGCAAATTATCTCCATCAACTTGATATATATCATGTGGTTTGATGCCGATAAATACGTATAAATCTCCACTTGAACCGCCCCTGATTCCGGCCTCGCCCTCGCCGGCAATCCTGATACGTGTATTATTTTCAATACCTGCAGGAACATTGACAATGAGATGCTTCTGTTTGGCAGAGCGCCCGGTGCCATGACATGTAGAGCAGGGATTCTTGATGACCTGCCCAGCACCATTACATTTGCTACAAGTTTGTTCAACAGCGAAGAAGCCCTGCTGCATACGCACAACTCCAGCACCACCGCACTGAGAGCAGGTACTGGTTCCATTAGTATCTTTTGTTCCCTTACCGTCACATGGCGAGCATTTTGCTTCTGCGGTGAAGTCGAGCTTTTTATCTACACCGTTAAAAGCCTCTGACAAGGTAATAGAAAGGTTGTATTTTAAATCAGAACCTCGCACTTGCGACGATCTGCGGCCTGCTGTTCTACCGCCACCCATGAAATCACTGAAGAAATCACCAAATATATCATTTACATCTGGTCCTGCACTGGAAAAACCACCACGTGTGCCAAATCCTCCCGAGCCTCCAGCACCGCCTTGTTCAAAAGCACTGTGACCCATCCTGTCATAAGCAGCTTTTTTCTGATCATCTTTTAAGATGTCGTATGCATGACTGATTTCCTTGAATTTTTTTTCGGATTCCACATCACCGCTATTCCGGTCTGGATGGTATTTTTTTGCAAGCTTTAAATATGCTTTCTTAATTTCCGAAGCGGTCGCTGAACGCGGAATTTCAAGAACTTCGTAATAATCTCTTTTTGACATTGATATGCACCATCTTTAAAGATTCTTATAAGTAACTGCTAAATTTAAGTTGTTGCAGTTATTTGCTGTCACTTACATCTTTAAATTCACCATCTACAACTTTGCCATCAGCAGTTTCAGCAGTAGCTTCTTCTGATGCCCCTTGTTCTGCTTCATTATTTGCATACATAGCTTCACCTATCTTCATGCTAGCTGTGGCCAATGCTTCGGTTTTAGCCTCAATTTGCTCAATATTATCTTCAGATTCCATAGCAGTTTTAAGTTCAGCAATTGCTGTCTCAACCGCTTGTTTATCTTCATCAGATATTTTATCAGAGTGATCTTTCAGGTTTTTCTCTGCAGAATAAATCAATGCATCTGCCTTATTCTTAGCTTCAATAGAATCCTTACGCTTCTTATCATCGGACGCATTTTGTTCTGCATCTTTAATCATCGCTTCAATTTCAGCTTCCTGCAAGCCACCAGATGCCTGAATAGCCACCTTCTGCTCTTTACCGCTAGCCTTATCTTTTGCTGAAACGTGTACTATACCATTTGCATCAATATCGAAAGTAACCTCAATTTGCGGCATACCTCTTGGAGCAGGCGGAATTCCCTCCAAATTAAATTGTCCAAGCATTTTATTATGAGCTGCCAGTTCGCGCTCGCCTTGGAATACCCTGATTGTTACAGCGTGCTGATTATCATCGGCCGTTGAAAATACCTGACTCTTTTTTGCCGGTATCGTAGTGTTACGATCAATCAACCTCGTAAACACACCACCGAGAGTCTCAATACCGAGTGACAATGGTGTCACATCAAGCAATAATACATCCTTAACATCACCTTGCAACACACCACCCTGAATAGCAGCACCAAGAGCGACGACCTCATCCGGGTTTACACCTTTGTGAGGTTCACGACCAAAGAATTCTTTTACTTTTTCGATTACTTTCGGCATTCTTGTCATACCGCCAACAAGAATAACTTCATCAACTTCATTTGGCTTTAAGCCGGCATCTTTCAGTGCCTTTTTACAAGGTTCTATACTACGATCAATTAGCTCTAGCACAAGAGATTCAAGCTTGGATCTTGTTAGCTTGATATTCATATGTTTTGGACCGGAAGCATCTGCTGTGATATACGGCAGATTAATGTCTGTCTGCTGAGTAGTCGAAAGCTCTTTCTTGGCTTTTTCTGCTGCTTCCTTCAGTCTCTGCAGTGCTAGAGGGTCTTTTGTTAAGTCAACAGAAGTCTCTTTTTTGAACTCATCGATTAGGAAATTAAGAATTTTCATATCGAAATCCTCACCTCCCAAGAAAGTATCACCATTTGTTGCCTTAACCTCAAAGACACCATCACCTATTTCCAGTACTGATACATCGAATGTACCGCCACCAAGATCATAAACAGCAATAGTTTTGTTTTCAGTTTTATCAAGACCATAAGCAAGTGCTGCTGCCGTTGGCTCATTAATAATACGTAGCACTTCCAGACCGGCGATCTTACCGGCATCCTTGGTTGCCTGTCTTTGTGCATCATTGAAATATGCAGGAACGGTAATAACTGCCTGAGTTACAGTTTCACCAAGAAAATTCTCTGCTGTTTCCTTCATTTTCTGCAAGATATATGCACTAACCTGACTTGGTGAATATTTCTTACCATCTACCTCTACCCAGGCATCTCCACTATCAGATTTTACTATCTTATAAGGCACCATATCCTTATCCTTTTTTACAACAGGATCACTATGGCTACGACCAATCAGTCTTTTTATTGCAAATAAAGTATTCTTGGGGTTAGTAACTGCTTGCCTTTTTGCCGGCTGCCCTACCAACTTTTCATCACCTTCAGTAAAAGCAACCATCGAAGGAGTGGTTCTCTCTCCTTCAGCATTTGCCAACACTTTTGGCTCTTTACCATCCATTACTGCCACACAGGAATTAGTTGTGCCCAGATCTATGCCTATAATTTTTCCCATAATATAACCTCTATACAAATAATTTGCTTTGACTTAAAAGCGATAATCTGCTTTTTTAATCATCATGTTTGTCTATATAGAGCAATATATTTTTTTTACAAGGGTTTGAAGAAATAAAAATGTTTAAAATATTAAAAATTTTCACCATCATCATATTTTTTTTACTAGGCACAGCGCACGCTGATAGTGCCAAAATCAAGGATATTGAAAAAATAAAAAAGGCAATAGTCACAATCAATAGTAGAGTACCCGTCTCAGCTTATCAAAATACCGGCAGCTGGTCTGGAACAGGATTTATAGTTGACGATAAAAAAGGCTATCTGGTGACCAATAATCATGTGGTAGGCAGAGCATCTGTGGGCACCTACTTCATCACCTTCCATAATGGTCAGCAAACTGAAGCAAAAATAGTCTATTATGACATATATGCTGATTTTGCAGTATTGAAGATTGACCCCAAGGATTTCCCAAAACAGATTGAAACTGTGCAATTCACAGAAGAAATGCCCAAACTGGGATCAGATGTATTTATCGTAGGCAATACCGAAGGACAGGGCTTTTCTTTCCACAGCGGCTATCTATCTGACTTATATGAAATCAACGGTGATATGCCACAAGGATCATACGTGATCAACATGAACTCTACTGGCGGTGCTAGCGGATCACCCGTGCTAAATGCAGATAATAAAGCTGTTGGGGTATTATATGGTGGTGGAAAAACACACTCACTGGCTCTAAAAGGCTCCTATGTACAACACGTACTAAGCGAATTACAGGCAGGAAAGCTAGCACCTCGTAGAAAACATATCGGGGTTATCACTGCACTATACTCACTGGATAAAGCAGTGAAACATCGTAGCTTTTCCGAAGAGGAGATGAGCAAGTATATCAAAAAATGGCCTGATGCGCGAAACAGGGTGGTTACTGTAAACTCAGTCTTACCCGGTGGCGCAGCTGAATCCATAATCCAACCCGGTGATATTTTATGGGAGGTTGAAGGCACACCGATCGGTGCTGATTTAACTGCTTTTGATCAGGCAATGAACATCGCAAAGACTGACAAAATCAAGCTCACTATAATCCGCAATGGAAAAAAGCTTGAAAAAGAAGTAAAGTTATATGATTTAGGAAAGAATAAAATATCCCGAATGCTGGATTTTGCCGGTGGCTTATTCTTTGAAGCAGATGATTTTGTTGCTTCCAAGTCTGGAATTCCTATCGGTAGCGTAGCACTTGCCAACGTACAGACCGGAAGCAGCTTTAGCAGTATCCCTGAAATGTTCGTGCAGGACTATAAAAGTGTATACCGGATAATGATTAAATCCATCAACGGAGCAGCAATTAACTCATTAGACGATATAATTGCAGCAACGAATAAAACAATTAGCCAGAAATATGTAAATCTTGAATATCAAAATTTTCAACCATATTATCCACAATTTGGAGCAGATAGAGGCTTTATCTCTGCACATGAGAACTTTATGCAGGACATTACCTTTGATAGTATCGACACCAAACCAAGAATTTTGAAATTCGATATCAAAGCCGCTGAGTGGGTGTCTGAAGGGTTGTAGGCAGAGTTTTATATCTCACTTAAACTAAAGCAATAGCGACCACAGCTATTGCTCTCTCTAAAGCATCTTGTCTTTAATAAGATCAGCCACTCTTGTAATCTCAGAAAGTGGCTGATATTCATATTTTTCCAGGTAATTTGTTGTAGTCTCAAGACGTCTGACTATTCCAAGATCAACAAGCTGCTGAATGAAAAAATTATGCTTCTTTAGCTTGAAATTTGCAGGACAAAACACATAAACAGGCTTGCCCGTGCTGGCAGCCTCGCTGCACATTGAAATAGAATCCGTTGTGGAAATTACATATTCAGCCTTCTGAAGAATTGCAGGGTAGGGGTTTGGCCCTTCATTTGCCGGATCATAGATAATATCAGGCCATGAAAAATTACTTTTAAAATAGCTTTTTACGCTTTCTGGAGTTCGCCGGCTAAAAGTTATAAATAAAGATAGCGAATGATTATCAGATACTGCAGAAAGTCTCCCTGCCAAAAGCTTTGCACTCTCCAAAGTTAGCCTATAATTCTTTGTAGACCCACCGATAATCACTGCAATAAACTTATTAATGTCAGGGTATCTGTCTTCAAACTCGCCCTGCATTTTAGCAAATTTACCCTGAACATCTGTTAGAGCACCAATAATCCTTACAATGTTGGGCAATGTGTAATTGAAGCTATCATGCTGCGGCAAAATAATTAACTCAAACTCTTTAGGATCAAGATTGGGACGCATTATCTGAATAATTTTGATAACACCCTTCGAGATTTTCTTCAAATGTAGAGCAAGAGATGCTGTTCTACGACCTGAGGAGATAATGAGTTCAGGGATTTGCTCGCCTTTTAACTTAACAAGAACTGAGTTTTTTACATGAATCGGAAAAAGAGAGAGTAGTGAATTGGGTAATTTTGCAAAATTATTATATTCAATATGTTTTATCTCAAATTTTTCTCCCAGCTTCTCCGCTAGTTCTATCGCCTGGTTGGCATTACCGATTCTGTTATCTACCAACACCCAAATCCTGGGCTGTGTCTGTATTGCTTGTTCCATATTCTTATGATAATAAAAAATAATTTAACCAGGCACTATAATAGATTCTATTTCTGCAACTCGCTTTGCAATTGAGACATTCTTACCTCGAACTTCAAGATTTAGCCGCAACAAGGGTTCGGTATTTGAACTGCGCAAATTAAACCGCCAATCAGAAAACTCAACGCTAATACCATCAGTATAATCAATAGCGGCTCCCCGAGGTGCAAAGTAATTTTCGATTTTACGAATAGCTTCTTGAAAATCATCTACTTTATAGTTAATTTCGCCGCTACAGGGATATGCTTTCATTCCCTTTTCTACCAATTCTGAAAGTTGTCCCCCAGAAAAACTAAGCAGCTCGGTAATTAGAATCCACGGCAACATACCACTATCACAATAGGCAAAATCTCTGAAATAATGATGCGCGCTCATTTCACCGCCGTAAATCGCATTCTCTACGCGCATTTTTTCTTTAAAGAAGCTATGACCGGACCTGCTCTGCACAGCCACTCCTTTAGCATCTTTTACAATATCCACAGTATTCCAGACAAGCCTTGGATCATGAACTATCTTTTCACCTGCCGATTTACTCAGGAAACTAGATGCAAGCAATCCAACGATATAATATCCTTCAATAAACTGTCCTCGCTCATCAAATAAAAAGCAGCGGTCAAAATCACCATCCCAAGCTATTCCAAGATCAGCTTTATGCGCAATTACGGCATCTGCAGTAGCGGCTCTATTCTCTGGTAGCATTGGATTGGGAACACCATTTGGAAAATTACCGTCAGCCTTTTCGTTTATATAAATAAATTCACATGGCAAAGATTTTTCCAGCAATTTTATTACTGCGCCAGCTGGCCCATTACCTGGATTTACTACAATTTTTAGCGGCTTTAATTTATTAATATCAACATAGCCAAGAAGATGAGAAATATAAGAAGATTTATCTTCCTGGATTGTATGCATTCCACGTAATGATGTCGGGACAATGCCTTTATTACCCAGCACATAATCATGTATTTTTTTCATATCATCAACACCAGTCATTGGTCTACTATCACGTTTAACCATCTTCATACCATTATATCCCTTGGGATTATGACTGGCTGTGATCATTATTCCGCCGCCAACACCATCCTGCCGCCTATGAAACGTATTAAAATATACTTCTTCAGTACCGCATAATCCGATATTAATAACATTTGCACCGCAATCTGTCAGCCCCCCAATAACAGCTTCTGCAAGCATTGGGCTTTCCAACCGCACATCGTAACCAACCACTACCGTATCAGGATCAATGATATTAGCGTAAGCACAGCCAATCTGATATGCCAACTCGTCATTTAACTCATCTGGTACTTTGCCCCTGATGTCATACGCCTTAAAGCATACTAACTTATCCATTACTCACCTTATCAAAAACATCTTCAGGCATTATCATACCATTTTTGGACAAATAGTCATCTAATTGTATGGTAATAATTACCAAGGTACTATTTCCCGTATTAGTCAAGTGCATTGTACTCCCTAAAGGAATATATTTTGACTCATTGACGGCCATGTTAGTCTTCTGCTCCTCAGAAGAGAATTCGGCAACACCACTAACGACTATCCAATTTGCAGCATATCGCAAATTACTTGCAATATTAAATTCAGCTCCAGGGTTTACTTCAACCTGATTAATTCGCAATCCATTATTCCCTTGCACGGATCGAATTCTACCCCAGGAGAAATTCCTGATCTTATTTTCATTATCTTGTAATTGCGCATATATATTCCTAACCTTCTCTGAATTTTGTTTATCAGTAACCAGAAAGCCGTTTTTTGTACTAATAATTGCAAGATTTTTAACACCAACAACGCCCACTAGCTGCCCATTACTTTCAATGTAACAATCCGATACGTTATGTAGCGTGGCATTACCTTTTACTCTATTGCCATCTGCATCGGCGGGCGATAATTTGCTCAAAGCCTCCCATGTCCCAATATCTCTCCATCCAATATCACAAGGTACAACTGCAATTTGGTCAGATTTTTCCATCAGAGCATAATCAATCGATTCTTCAGAAACAGAGCTAAAAGCCAGAGAATCCAGCTCTATCTGTGAAGAATCTGCATTTTTAGCCAAAATAGATAGCCCCATAGAACGCTGGACATTATCAAGAATATGCAGGCAGTGCTTTTGCATTTCCTGTAGAATACTCCTGGCGGTAAAACAAAATATACCTGAATTCCAAAGGAAATTGCCTTTTTCAATATATGCTTGCGCCAAGTCCTGCGTTGGTTTCTCAACAAAACGCTCTACCTTATTCCCACTGAATTCTATGTAACCATATCCTGTTTCCGGGTATTCGGGTTTAATACCGAAAGTAACCAGCTTACCGCCTTTAGCTAAATACTGAGCCTGAACTACCGCCTCTTCAAAAGCTTTTTGATCAGAAACAAGATGATCTGCCGGTAATATCAGCATCATTTCATCCAAGCCATAGAGTTTAGATACCTGCAAGGCCGAGGCAGCAATCGCAGCAGCAGTATTCTTGGCAAACGGCTCCAGGATAAAGTGCGACCTGACAGGTCTCTTCGCCAAACTATCTATTTTACTGTATTCATCTTTTATTTGCGAAACAAAGTCACGATTAGCAACAGTGATGATGCTGTCAACAGAGCTGATATTACTAGCCCGCAGATATACTTTTTGTATTAAGCTCAGTCCATCAGCCGTGGTAATGAAGGGCTTCGGACATGTATTGCTAGAGACAGGCCACAAGCGACTTCCCGCACCTCCTGATAAAACCACAGCCTGCATTTTCAACTCCCGAATTTAGAAATAATTTTTTATATCCTCCAGCTGTGTTCATGCGCTCGAGAATGTGACTAAAACGTTAAAGTATAAAAATTATTGAGCGAATAATATCAGGGAATTTCACTTAGGGGTTTACTTAAGGGTTTACCTAAGGGGGCTTTGATATATTATTGAAACCTGCCAATGATTACTAAAACAAAGACTTGTTCTTTGTTATTCGTGTTATTTTAGCGTATAAAATCTTCATCTATGAGAAGGAAATAGAGAATACCAACTCATTTTCGTAAGAGCGCAAGGCGAGCTTGTGTTACCTGCTGAATCAGAAATACTAAACTTAATGAGACTTAGGGCTGTTGAACCTGCACACATTTATTTTTAAGACTATACATCTCTTACAAAGGCAACACGAAACGGAACTTTGCGCCTTTGCCTGTATTCTCGGCCTTGATCATGCCGCCATGCGCTTCAATGGCTGCCTTGCATAAGGCAAGTCCTACTCCACGTCCTTCAGCCTGTGATTCAGTGTTGGATGCCATCCTGAAGGCTGTGAAGATATCATAAAGCTCTGTGTGCGGTATTGGCTCACCTTCGTTAGTAATAACAAAAACTGCAACATTTTGCTGTTTTGTTACGCTGATTTTAATGACACCTTTCTCGCTGAAAGTAATGGCGTTAATTACCAGATTATCGACTGTCTGACGGATGTAGTTCGGATCAACATCGATAAGCAGATTTTGTGCTATTGATAACTCAAAATCTATTTTCTTCTTCTGCAGATAAATATTACGACAAGTCTTAACACGTTCTTCTACTAACTCACTAAGATTCACTGTCTTCTTCTGTAATTCAATTGTTCTGGCACTTAAGGTAGCTAGATCAAGCATATTCAGTATCATGCTCGACAAACGGGTTGAATTTTTTAAAACTTCATCAGAAAGTTCCTTTAGTTGGTCTTTGCTATATTTTTCCAGACCTTCATTTAACATCTCTGCAAAGTTCACTACATTACCTATCGGCAGGCGCAGTTCATGATTAACGTTATTTAGAATCTTCTGCGCCGTTGCTCCAAGGCGATGGATTTCCTTTTCCTGATCACTAATACGCTCATTGTAATGAATGACTTCCGTTTCCAGAATACCAACTTTCTGCTCAGTAGCTTCTAAATGTTCCTGCTTGGGTTTGAGGAAAATGACTATTATCGCCCCTATTAACATAAATATATATACCATAATAAAAGCTGGTGAACCTATACTAGTATCAAATCTGTATTCAGGATTGTAAGACTGATATAAACTTATCCCAAAACAAATGCCTATAAAAATCATTATCCCACCAAGTCGCCATCCCAGTAATATCGATGTAATTAATAGATTCACCGTAAACACTGCAAATTGCAGAGTACTAAAATCACTGACCATGACAAAAAAGCTGTTAAATAATACCAGCATGTAAAATATAACCACTGGCCATAAGATTTGGGCAATTGTTTCTTTTTTATTTTGATCAATGCTACGTGGCCATATTGGATACATAAGCAGCAGCACTCCACTGACTAACATAATTTGGTAAATCACTAATATCATTCGGCTATTATCCTTTAACAGCTCTATTTGAGTTGAGTACATGGTAGTGATAGTATATATAATCAAATATACCCCCAGTCCGGTGTAAGAAAGTTCATTATTTGGAAAATGTTTTTTACAGAAATCAATAAAGTTAAAATCATCTGCTTTTTGTGCGCGTTCCTCCTGCTCTCTCAGTTTTTCCTCTCTCATAGCTTTTAGTGAAGCTTTGTCTTTGATACCAACCCAACCACCAGGTTGTTTTAGTAAATAATGACTACCCATCAGGAAAATCAGATTAATGAGCATGGCAAATACTATGCAATCTGCATTAATTGCAAGGAATTTCCATATAATAACAGTAGTAAAACCGGCCGTCATTCCGATTAATACTGACTTGGTACTGCTTCTAAAACCCAGAATTGTCAGCATTACCGGAATTGTTACAACAGGTATGTAAAAACTATTGGCAGTAAGAACCACGTCAAGCAAATCTCTTGTTGAAACCGCAAGAATTATCCCGCCTATTCCCAAAAATAACGCAAATATTTTTGAAATTAGTAATTCTTTATTTCTTCCTATATTTAGAGGGTGACAAAAATCATTGGCAAACAAAACAGCAGACGAGTTGATATGAGAATCAGCAGTCGACATAGCCATAGCTACTACTCCTGCTATAATTAACCCCTTAAACCCTATATAAGTATAGTTTTGTATAATGAAGCCGAATAACTGATCATATTCTAAATCTGAATTAATATTAAAAAGTAAAAAGGGAATCCATTGGGTAGCAATGGTAATAAACAATACTAAACCGGCTGCAATTATAAAAGCCTTTTGTACTTGCCTGATATTGCTTCCCATACTGATTCTCTGAAAAATATCTGGCTTCATTCCAGGCATGGCAAAATAAAGCGTTAACGCAACCATAGACCAAATTTGTGGATTCTGTTCACTGAATACAATTGAAAAATTAAACTTGGAATCATGTAGAGTATTAGCAAAAGAGAATCCTTCATAATAGGCATGATTCCAGATCATTATTCCAAGGATCGGGATAGCAAAACCGAAAGTAAAAAGCTGTAATACATCTGTAAAAGTGACTGCTTTTATTCCACCAAAAGCAGAGTATACAGTGACTATTATAGCTGCAATTATAATGGCTTCATTATTTGACCAATCTAAGAAATAATTTAATATACCTCCAAATACCTTAAATTGAATTGCGACAAACCCTACGGAAGCGATTAATCCTGTAACAGCAGTAATTACTCTTACATTTTTACCATATAAGCTACCCATAGCTTCAGCTATAGATGTCTTTCCTAAAAATTCGCCCATTCTAGGAATAAACACATAGGCCATAATAATGAAAGATAGAGCCATACCATAAGCTGGGAAAGCGTAATATAGACCACTGGAGTAAGTTTTAGACAAGGTTATAAAAAAACTTGAGCCACTTATCCAAGTAGCAACTATGGTGGCAACGAGTGCACCTGTGGAAAAATTCCTGCCGCCAAGCGCATAATCTTTTATATTCTTAATACCCTTGCCATGGCCAAGTCCAACGGCAAGAGTAGCAAGTAAAAATCCAACTACAATTGCAACATCAATATCAAAATTCATTAGTTTTCAATCTACTAGTTAACAGAGTTATTAGAACGTTAGTAAACTATTCCTGTAATTGCAATATATTTTTAAAAAGATACGAAATTGATTAATTTTTGTTATCTCTCAAGTCACTTAGCTTGAAACCAACCTGATTTTAATTAAAAGCTATGCATTTCCTGACAATAATGCTAGTTATGATATGCAAACAGCCATTACAACTTAAAAACTTATACACAAAGCTATGATAGCTGATTCCTACGTTACATTTTTTATAGCCAGCCTGATAATTACTTTTCTTCCAGGGCCTACTGTACTTTTATTAGTACACTACGCTCTACAATACGGCAGATGGGCCGGCAGGTTTACCATTCCTGCAGTGATGGTTGGCGATATTGTTGCCCTAAATCTGGCCTTCATAGGACTTGGTACTGCTCTAAAATTATTTCCCGAATCATTCATCACTTTAAAAATAATTGGTGGATTATATCTTTTAGGACTTGGAATCTCCTCTCTATTATCAAAGAAAAGTCTTGAGAACGAAAATCAAACTATGAGTAAACCACCAGGTCGCAGGATATTCACACACGTGTTTTTTGTAACTGCATTTAATCCGAAAACAATAATTTTTTTCCTGGCCTTTTTTCCCCAGTTTATTAATCCGGCTGCTAATACACTTAACCAGTTCCTGCTCATGGGATTCAGTTTTATTGTACTTGGAATTATTGGAGCTACGATTTATGACATGGCTGCAAGCAGAATCAGTATATGGATTAAAAAATCATCTGCCCAAAAAACCGTTCACATAATTACTGGAATTTTGTTGTGTGGATTAGGCTTAACAACCATTATTTTTTAACTCTGTTAACATATCAAGCTACTCAAAACTTTTAATGTTTTAAGTGATATGTTCAAAATCCTTGCAATTACTATCTTTTCACGGGTAAAATATTTAACAGATCAGGTATGTTTTGATTTTAATAGATGAGTAATTTTAGTGGCCGAGGATTTCGAACAAACAGGTTTTTTATTTGGAAGCAATTCAGTTTTTATTGAAGAGCTCTATCAGCAATATCTAAAGGAGCCATCATCAATTGACCCAAGCTGGATAGATTTTTTCGAGGGTCAAAATGATTTTGTTCCTTTGAAGAGTACGTCGAAAATCATTATCAAAGACTTGCCCAAGACGCAAGAATATAAAACAGTGATACCATCTGGCACTCTGTCAGAAAATTCTCTAAGAGCTAAATTTATGATTATGGCCTATCGTGAGCATGGTCATTATTTGGCAAATCTTGACCCACTTGCTTTGGAAGTTAAAAAAACACATGCAGAATTAAAATTAACTATCGAAGATTTTGGTTTTACTCAGGATCAACTTTCAGAAGAAATAGATATAACCGGTGAACTTAGCGATCTGACAACCTGTAGCGTGGGCGAGCTTGTGGAAATCCTTGAGCGTACTTACTCCGGTAGCGTGGCTGCAGAGTTTTCACATGTTGAAAGCAGCGCAGAGAAGAAATGGCTGTACGATCAACTGGAAGGCGCTAATACTCATACGATGTTTTCTGCAAGTGATAAGAAAAAATTTCTGAAAGATTTAGTTGAGGTTGAAGGCTTCGAGCAATATCTACACACGAAATTCCCAGGTGCTAAACGTTTTTCAATCGAAGGAGGCGATGCTTCTATTGTTTGCCTGGACACAGCAATTGAACTCTCTGCAGCAGCAGGAGCCGAAGAAGCCGTGCTTGGTCTTGCTCATCGTGGTAGATTGTCAACACTTACCAAGGTTATGCAAAAACCATATTGCGCAGTATTATCTGAATTTATGAGTATGAGTACTTTTCCAACAGAGCTTGATATTTCCGGTGATGTTAAATACCACATGGGATTTTCTTCTGATAAGATAACAAAAAATGGTCATAAAATCCATTTATCATTAACTCCTAACCCATCACATCTTGAAGCGGTTAATCCAGTAGTTGCAGGCAAGGTACGCGCCAAGCAGGATTGTATGGGAAGAAATCGCAAGAAGGTCGTTGGTATATTAGTGCATGGAGATACGGCATTCTGCGGACAGGGAATTGTAGCTGAAAGCTTGGTTATGTCCGGTCTGAAGCCGTACGAAATAGGTGGGATTTTTCATCTGGTGATCAATAATCAAATCGGGTTTACGGCAAATGCGCATGATTCAAGGCCAGGCAGATATTGTACAGAAGTAGCAAAGATGGTTGGCGCGCCAATTATACATGTAAATGGTGACGATATTGAAGCAGTATTGCTTGCTACCAGGATCGCCTGTGATTATCGCACAAAGTTTTGTAAGGATGTCGTAGTGGACATTATTTGTTACCGCAAATATGGCCATAATGAAGGCGATGAGCCGATGTACACACAGGCTGTGATGTATAATGTGATCAAAACCAAGCAAACACCGGCTGCAATATACGCAGAAAAACTGGCATCCCAGTCAGTTACAGATGCTGAATATTACTCGCAATTAAAGCAGGCATTCAAAACATATCTGGATGGTGAGTTTGACAAGGTTGAGGACTATAAACCAAAAGCGCAGTGGCTGGAAGGACATTGGTCAGGTTTTGACCGTTCAAGCGAGGCAAGGCTTAAGACAGGCGTTGCAAAATCTACGCTAAAAAAAATGTGCAGGAAATTATGCACAATACCGGAATCATTTCTTCTCAATAAGAAGCTTGCAAAGTTGCTGGCAGGCAGAGCTGATTCCGTCGCCAGGGAACAACCGCTAGATTGGGCTACTGCCGAGCAGCTTGCTTATGGAACATTACTGCAAGAGGGAATGCCAATTAGAATTACCGGCCAGGATGTTGGTAGAGGCACATTCTCACACAGACATGCGGTTCTACATTCTCAAACCGATAAATCAATTTATGAACCGCTAAATAACCTGTCTAAAGATCAGGCATTTTTTGAAATCGCAGATAGTAATTTATCAGAATATGGCGTTCTTGGATTTGAATATGGATATTCACTGGTTAACCCTCAGCAGCTCGTAATTTGGGAAGCTCAGTTCGGTGATTTCTGTAACGGCGCACAAATTATTTTTGACCAGTTCATTTCATCTGCCGAAACTAAATGGCTTCGCATGAGTGGCTTGGTCTGCCTGTTGCCGCATGGTATGGAAGGACAGGGACCCGAACATAGTTCAGCAAGGTTGGAGAGGTTTTTACAGTTATGTGCTGAGGATAACATGCAAATTGTATATCCAACAACACCGGCTTCAATATTCCATCTGCTCCGCAGGCAGTTGCTGCGCAATTTCAGAAAGCCGTTAATTGTGATGTCACCAAAATCTTTGCTGCGTCATAAGCTTGCGGTATCTGATATTGCAGAGCTTGATGAGGGAACGAATTTTATGCCGGTGATTGACGAAACTGATAGAGATATAAAGGCAGGTGCAGTCAAAAGAGTTATTTTCTGTACCGGTAAAGTATATTATGATTTACTTGAAAAGCGTCGCCTGCAAAAAATTAAAAATATCGCGATCGTGCGCCTTGAGCAATTATATCCTTTTGAAGAAGGTATAATTGTAAAGATAATGCAGAAATATACTAAGGCCACAGATTATGTCTGGTGTCAGGAAGAACCCAGAAATATGGGATGCTGGCGATATATAAGAGCGCATCTGGAATCCGCATTAAAGCATGCAGGCATCAAGCGGGCTGTCAATTTTGTTGGCAGGGCAGAAGCATCATCGCCTGCAGTGGGTTATCTATATGTGCATAATAAACAACAGGAATCATTGGTGAAAGAGGCTCTTGGTATTTAAGAGCAATTATAGAATTTAAGAATATTTTGGAGACGTAAATTATGAGTGTTGAGATTGTAGTACCGCCTTTAGGCGAATCCGTTTCAGAAGCAACTATTGCGAAATGGTATAAAAAGGCAGGAGATGCAGTGAGGGTAGATGAGCTATTACTTGAGCTTGAGACAGAAAAAGTGACTTTAGAAGTAAATGCGACAGCAGAAGGGGTGCTTGAATCTATCGATACGCCCGAAGAGGCAACAGTTACAATCGGACAAGTAATTGGTAAAATTAAAGCCGGCGCAGCACCTGCAGTATCAACACCAGCTGCATCACAAAAAGCAGAACCTGCAGCTTCGCCAGTAACAGATCCTCCTCCTGTAGCATCAGATAAAAAAGTGGATCCTGCAACAACTATGCCGCCATCAGTGCAGAAGCTGGTCACTGAGAATAATTTAAACCCTGCAAATATTCCAGGTACCGGTAAAAATGGACGTATTAATAAAAATGATGTCTTAAACTCACTAGGCAATACCAACGCCCAAACTATTTCTGCTCCAGCCCTGGAAAGTGCTGATAGACCGGTTGAACGTGTACGTATGTCACGCCTGCGCAAGACCATTGCCCAACGTTTAAAAGATTCACAAAATACGGCTGCCATATTGAGTACCTTTAATGAAATTGATATGAGTAATGTTATTGCCCTGCGTAAAAGGCATCGTGATGTATTTCAGGAGAAGCATGGTGTGAAACTTGGTTTCATGTCTTTTTTTGTAAAAGCAGTAATTAATGCTTTGAAGGAAGTTCCATCAGTAAATGCCGAAATGCAGGGTGATGATATAGTATATAAGCACTATTATGATATTGGTGTGGCCGTTGGAACTGAGCAGGGTCTTGTTGTACCGGTTGTCAGAAACGCTGACAGGATGAGCTTTTCCGAAATAGAAAAGGAAATTGTCTCACTGGCAACCAGAGCCAGAGATGGAAAGCTTTCAATGTCTGATTTAACTGGCGGTACCTTCTCTGTGACAAATGGCGGAGTGTATGGCTCGCTTCTTTCAACGCCGATTATTAATCCTCCACAAACCGGTATTATTGGTCTGCATAATATTCAGGAGCGTCCGGTAGCTATTGACGGCAGAGTGGAAATTCGTCCGATGATGTATACAGCACTTTCTTATGATCACAGGGTAATTGACGGAAAAGATGCCGTTACGTTCCTGGTGAAAGTCAAGGAAGCTATTGAAGACCCGGAAAGATTACTGCTTGATATTTGATATACGTTTAGTTTAGAGACTCATTACGAATTTATGATATACTCCGTCGCAAAATATTCAAGCCTCTTCCTATATGGATTGCCCCGCCCATAAAGAC
Organism: uncultured Rickettsiaceae bacterium; assembly: GCA_905479865.1. Lineage (GTDB taxonomy): Bacteria > Pseudomonadota > Alphaproteobacteria > Rickettsiales > Rickettsiaceae > Megaera_A. The sequence continues at coordinate 25,755 of CAJQOD010000020.1, forward strand.
GTTTGTGGGTGAAGAATAAAAATTTAATATGAAAATACAAATTATCTCAGTTGGAAAGATGGCAGGTGAGCAGACATCGCTTGCCAAACATTATCAAAAAATGACCACCTGGAAAATTCAAAATACTGAACTTACCTATGCAAAAAAACTATCAGAAAACCAGATCAAACAGCATGAAGCCCAGCTTATTCAAAATAAGATTACTAAAGGATCATATATAATAGTTCTTGATCTTTCTGGCAAGCAAATGACCAGCGAGGCCTTTAGTGATATTTTTGCTACTCAAATGATGTCTGGAAGAAATATTGATTTTATCATTGGTGGTGCGTTTGGACTGGATGCATCAATATTAGCGTTAGCGGATGTAAAATTGTGCCTGTCTAAAATGACTTTCCCGCATCAAATTGCCAAACTTCTTCTATTTGAGCAAATATATAGAGCTCAAACTATTCTGGATAAGCATCCGTATCATAAATAGGCATCTTCAAGAACCTTGTTGCAAAATATCTCTAACAATTTGAGATACCACCTAATCGCTATTGCTGCTTCACAGAGAAGGCAAAACCATTATTGCAAGGTTCTTGGTCTTGGAACCGCTGTAACTCAAAAAACTGATGGTCTATTTCTTTATGAAATGATTAAGAATTTCTTCATCAGAAACATCATTATTCCTGGTCTCTACAAGGTAGGTGCGAACCATATTCAAAACGGATTCGGTAAATTCAGCACGCATCGCATCACTTGCCTTGGCTCTTTGGTTGTCAATCGACTTAATCGCAGAATCTTTTTTACGAGCAAGCATCAGTTCTATTTCCTTAGCCCTGGTTTCAACTAACCTTTCTGTGCTGGTCTTATCACTTTCTATGATACTTTTTTTTCTTTCTTCAAAAGTACCCATCTCTTGCTCTATCTCTTCCAGAAGCAGCTTAGCGTCTTTTTTCACCTGCTCAGTTTCTGCAAGCTTGGCTTTGATCTCTTCAATACGAGCATCAAGAGATGCTACGATCGCCTTTTTTACCGGCCGATAAGCGACATATATGAATATTATAAAACAAACGGCAACTACTAAACTCTCGTCAAAAAAATGTATCATTCAGCTTTTCCATGAATTTTTTCAAGCAACTTTAAATCGGCAGGCTTATTAGTGACTTTTTGAATGATAAAAGCAGCCAGGCTAATGCATGATTTTGGCTCATCAGAATGGAACCTGTCAACATAGCTATTAATCTCATTCAAAGCCTTCTGTCTCTTCCTGTCAAGAATCGCTGCAAGCTCATCTTTCTGCTTATTAAAATGCGCCTCTAACATTTCTGTTGCCTGTTTTTGCATATCCTCGATCCGGGTATTAACTTCAGCTAAACGCTCAAGTCGAGATATATCTATTAATTTTACCTTATCATTATACTCTTCTGCATAGCGAATATTTTCTTCTAAGCAACGATTTCTTGCCGTTAGAATAGACTCGGCTTTCGGTGCAATAAATTTGCTAACTAGGAAATACAGAAAAGCAAAAACTACTGCAAGCCAAAAGAGCTGCGAACTAAATGAAGCTACATCAAATTGAGGCATAGTTAACTAATTATCTATATAACTTTTCAGGTAAAGATCAATAACATAGCGATAACAAACGAGAATAATCCCATCGCTTCAGCAAGACCGGCACCAATAAATGCCATTCTTTGTAGCTGCTCACTGGCAGAGGGGTTACGTGCAATAGCATTCAGCAGAGATCCAAAGATATTACCCACTCCAATCGCCGCACCCAGCATACCAAATGCCATTAAACCAGCACCAATAAATTTAAGAGCCATTCCTTCCATAATTTATTCTCCTTAAAAAAATTAATAAACAAGAGCAACTAAATACCATCCTGATTCCCCGGCATATAAATTACTCAACTAAAAATTTACACTAATTCTTTTAGTGCAAATTTACTGCATCGCTTAAATACACACAGGATAATATAGCAAATATATAAGCCTGCAGTACCGCCACGAATATCTCAAAACCGATTAAAACAACTATAAATGGTATAGGCAGGAATTTCAAGTATATAGCCATAGAGACTACAAATCCCGCCATAACCTTAAGCAGCACGTGACCCGCAACCATGTTCGCAGCCAAACGAAGAGACAGGCTGACAGGACGCGCCAGATAGGCAAATAATTCAATCACTACCATCAATGGTGCTAACCACCAGGGCGTTCCAGCCGGCAGGAATAAAGAAAAAAAACGCAATCCATGCAAATATAAACCAAGCAGAGTTACCAGCAGAAATATCATCATTGCTATGGCAAAAGTAACGGATATATGGCTGGTTACCGTAAAGCCGTAAGGAATCATACCAAGTAAGTTACATGTCAAAATGAACATAAAGAGCGTAAATATCAAGGGTACGAACCTGCGGCCACCAGCACCTACATTTTGCTCGAGCATATTGGAAATCATACCATAGATAATTTCACCGCTAAGCTGTAACCGCGTTGGTATCAAACGCTTGCCTTTAAATGCGATTGTAAAATATAAAACAACAAACAGACCGGCCAATATCATAAATAGAGAGGAGTTGGTGATGCTGGCATCATAGCCAAACAGTTCTATATCAACTATTTCTTTTATTTTAAACTGCTCTAAGGGACTATGCGCCATTACTCTTGATATATTTATTCCAGATTGACCTAAACGCTGCAGCCATTGCAAGTATCAGACAGATTATAAGGAAGAGAGGTTTAGAATCAAACAAATTGTCAAAAAGCAGACCTATTATTAAACCGACTATCGTTCCTGCAACCAATTCCACTGCAATATTAAACGCTTGGTTGCTGTTTGATATCTGTCTGGTGGTTGGTTTTTTTGCCTTATGTTTATCTATTCGCTTTTGAATATCGGCGTGCTTCTTAAGATTCATTCGTTAAAGCTGCTTCTATTGCCTTTGAAAGCTCCTCTATCGTATATGGCTTGGTAAATTGCTCTCCGTTAATGAAGAAGCTCGGAGTACCAATAAAACGCGGTTCCTTTGCTACAAGCCTGGTATTCTCTATTAGTATGGCGATCATAGACTCATCATTCAGACAAGATGCGTATTTCTCTGGCGAGATTCCACCAAGTCCAGCTATATTCGTCAGTACCTCGCGATAATTTTTATTAAACATCCAATTATCCTGCTGCTCCAAAATAACATGAATAAACTTGGTATAACTATCAGTATTACCTGAGCAACGCGCTAAAATAGTCGCATCCAAGTCCTGCTTGTTCCCTATAAATTCTCGCATCACATAGGCAATCTTGCCGGTATCAATATATTTTTTCTGCAATTCTGGAAATGTTCTTTTATGATAGCTAACACAATGTGGACAGGTCGGTGAAAAATATTCAACCAAAGTCACCGATGCCTTTGGATCGCCAAATACTATGTCGTCCGGCTCAATTTCATAGCCCCGCACGTGCGCAACTTTCTCAACTATTTCTGCTGTTTTTTCCTCTTGAACTTTTGACTGCTCTGCTGCCTCTTCTTTGCAATCTTCAAGCTTCTTGCTATATTCCTCTATTTGCCCTGCTGCCGGCGACTCCGTATCAACCTTATCACCACATGCAGATAACACTAATAGTCCCGCTAAAAGAAGAGCTAATTTTTTAAACATACTATTCATAAAATATCAAATCTGCTTTCCTTAAATATTTTCTAACACAAGCCCATATCTAAGGTAAGATAATTATCAGATTATCAGCATATTTTTCAGAGTCAAATTGTCTTTTGCCAACAGCTTCAATAATAACCTATTATTATTGACATTAGGTGAAATAGTGAATACCATCTATAGTTAGATTATTAATTTTAAATAGGTAGTTGAACTATGTCTAAAACTGTAAAATTATTGGCGGTCTCGCTTTTGCTAGCTGGTTGCACGGGTATGTACGGTGACGGTGCTAAAAAAACCAGCATGGCAAAAAAGAATCCTCAAGCTGAAGAGCTTGTCTCAAAACATGTTACAAATCATGTTGATCATGTTACAAAAGATATTGCGGCTAGCGCATCTGCAACATCAACTCTTGCTAAGCAACTACCATAAGCTTTAAGTCCAGCACAAGGTTCCGTTCGAATTCTTGTTTAAGCTTTGTGCTACGCTCCAAGTTTCTGCGCTCCGTCTAAATAACACTCAAAAACAGTCCATTATCATCAAGCAGTTTTTGGGTTTCTTCCGGCTTAATCACTATAACCCCTTCTTTTTCTATAGCGACCCCGTTAAAACCGTGCTTTGCCAAGAAAAATATTGTATCTGGACCAATTACCGGTATATCAAGACGCATATCCTGCCCTGATTTAGACATCTTAACCAGAACTCCGCCTTTTTCTTTCTTACGAAGATACTCGCATCTGCGAATCAAATTATCGGTACCTTCTGCTGCCTCAATCCCAACAACATAGCCATCATATACTATTACGGACTGCCCAACATCAAGTCCGCCAAGAGATTTAATTACCTGCATGCCAATTTCCATATCGGCTTTATCCTGAGAAGAGGGCGTACTCTTACTGGATATATCAAGATTATATTCACCAAGTTTTAGGATTTCTTTTGGAGAGATTACCTTTAAACCCTTTGATTCAATATAGTCAGAAACTATTTTCAAAATATTATCATCACCAAGTATTTTCTGCTTTAAAATCTTGGCAAGCAAAGCAGACCCAGCAAAATCAACTTTTAAGGATTTCAAATCAGGGCGAGTTATCCCGCCAGCAACAATGACATTTTCTACAGCATTTTTCTTGAAATATTCAATAATGCCACCAACCGAACCAAGTGCGAAATGTTCACAAGAAAATTCCTCAAAGCTTATTTCCGGATCAATTACAGCTATAAAACACCTGCCTCCGGCGTAGCTATATAATTTTGCGATCTCTTTAGGCAAATCACCGCTTCCAGCTATTATTCCTAAATTCTGTAACATTTTATTTTCTTATTTATAATTGCAAAATGTACGCGAATTATCCTTTTGCAAAAATTCTACAATTTCTTGTATTATCTTGTTGTTTGGATATTGTTCTTTAGCCATTTCAATCCGTTTGTTAAAAACATACTCTGAATTTTCGTTGAAAATCTCCTTAATGACCTTGCTAGCTTCTATAGATTGTTTTTTATCAAAGCCTCTTCTGTTCATGCCAACTAGATTCAACCCTTCAAGATGCGCTCTATCACTTGAAGCTAAGCCATACGGCACCAAATCCCGAACAACCGCTGAAACACCTCCAACCATAGTGTGAGGACCAATACGGCAAAATTGTTGTACTGCAGACAAACCACCAATAATTGCGAAATCACCAACTTCAACGTGACCGGCTAAACTAACATAATTGGCAAAAATCACATTATTTCCAACTCTGCAGTTATGAGCAATATGCACGCCAACCATGAAGAGGCAATTATCCCCGACTTCAGTAATCATGTTGCCATCTGCCGTTCCGTGCTGAATAGTAACGTATTCTCGAATAGTATTATTCTTTCCAATAATAATTTCGGAATCTTCCCCATTATATTTAAGGGTTTGTGGATATGATAAAGAGGCAAACGGGTAAATCGTAGTTCCCTCGCCAATCGTTATTCTACCTTCTGTTACAATGTGCGATTTAAACTCAACATTATCTCCAATAACTGCGCCATTACCTATGATACAATATGGACCGATTTTAACATTATTGCCAAGCTTTACATTCTTACCAATAATTGCACTTGTATGAATCATTACTCTTCCTTAGTTTTATCCTTTACCATCGCTGTAAACATGCATTCGGCTGCCACCTTGCCCTCAACTTCAGCTCTTGCCCTGAATTTCCAAACAGAACCTCTATTTTGTATGATGCTTGCATACATGGTTAATGTATCACCAGGTTCAACTATTTTGCGAAATTTGGACTCATCAATCGACATGAAAAATACCTCTTTATCTTTGGTACTTTCCATAGATTTTGCAACAAGTACTGCAGATAACTGAGCCATTGCTTCGATAATCAATACACCTGGCATCACTGGCCTTGTCGGAAAATGTCCCGTAAATTGTGGCTCGTTAGCCGTGACATTTTTTATACCAACAATCGACTCATGGAGTTTAATTTCCGTCACCCGATCTACTAGCAAAAAAGGATAGCGATGGGGTATAATCGACATTATCTCGTTTATATCAATTCTTTCTTTAGTCATTTGCCTTTTCCTTTAATCAATTTCTTCATCATAATTGTTTGTTTATGCCACTCTCTGATTGGAACCGCAGGTGTGCCTCCCATGATTCCTGGCTCTTTTATATCTTGAATCACACCGCCTTGACCAGCAATTTGTACTCCATCTGCAATAGTAATATGCCCAGCAACCCCAACTTGGCCGCCTAAAGCGCAGTAAGAGCCTATCTTGCTGCTGCCGGCAATGCCGACTTGAGCAACCAGAATCGCACCCTTTTTGATGTGAGCATTATGACCAATCTGAACAAGATTATCAATCCGGCACCAATCCTCAATAATAGTATCCTGCATTGAACCACGATCGATGCAGGAATTAGCACCAATCTCCACGTTATTACCAATAATTACGCGACCTGTATGGTATATTTTCTTATGAACACCCTTATCTGTTGAAAAACCAAAGCCATCTTGACCTATTCTGGCACCAGGTAAAATAACTACATCCTCGCCTATAATGGAATGGCTAACAGAAACGTTTGAATCAATTCTGGCTCTATTTCCTATCTTTACCTTATAATCAATCACACTGCCCGACTCTATGATGCAATTATCACCAATTTCTACTCCGTCTTCAATGACTACATTACGGCCTATATAACAATTCTTACCTATCTTGGTACTATCTGAAACATAGGCAGTGGGCATAATTTTACTTTCCAGTGATTTACCTGGAGAATAGAACATATCCAGTATCTTTGCATAAGCATGATATGGATTAGCAGCTTTTAATAATGTAATAGTAGATTCTTCTGTAAAATCTAGTGGAACAATACACGCAAATGCCTTGCTAGCTTTGAATTCTGCAATATATTTTTTATTGCTTAGGAAACTTATATCTGATGAACCGGCTTTAGATAATGACTTGATTCCATCGATAGACCTGTCACCGGCAACAGCAGAAATTTCACAGCCAATGCTCTGGGCAATTTTTGATAATTTATACGGACCGGAATTTCTGTAAAAAACCCTACTGGACATTTTTGTTCCCTATACTTAGCTGTTATATTTTTCACGTGTTAAGAGCATATAACAGCATTGCATAGTAGTAAAACTAAATATTATGACACCTTTGCAAATATCCATCATATTTTATTTAAGAAAAAATAATAGTCTGAGTTTTGGCAGGTATGCCCCGAAGATAGTCTGTAGCAGGCATTTTTGCTCTATTTTCTGGCTTTAAAGTTTTAATTATTAGAGTACCCAGACCGCACGCTACTTCAAAATTTTCATTTAGCAATTCACCGGGATTCACCTGATGCTTATTTTCTGTATATTTGGCAGATAATATCTTGATTATCTTACCTTCATACTTAAAATATACTCCCGGCCAAGGGTTCATTCCCCTGATTTTACAATCAATCTCAAATGCCGTTTCCTGCCAGTTTACTCTACCTTCTTCCCTGGATAGTTTATGTGCATAAGAGACGCCTTCCTCGGATTGCTTAATTCTTGGCAAATTTTCAATATTATTTAGCACTTCTATCAACAATTCTCCGCCTATATTTGCACATTGATCGTGCAGTTCCGAAAAAGTAACTTTTTCACTAAGAGGAAGCTTTTTATGAAGTAATATATCACCGGTATCCAAGCCTGTATCCATTTGTATAATGCAGATGGCTGTTTCCTTCTCACCGTTGATTATTGTTCTCTGTAATGGTGCTGCGCCTCGATACTTGGGAAGCCTGGACGGGTGGATATTTAAACAACCATATTTTTTAGCCGCTAATATATTAGCAGGAATAATAAAACCGTACGCAACAACAACTATGATATCAGCATCGATGGAATCTATAAGTCTTATCGTTTTTTCATCTCTCAAAGTCTTAGGAGTATAACTGGGAATATTATTGGATATTGCCAGCTTATGAACCGGAGAATTAGTCAGCTTCATCCCACGCCCTGCAGCTTTTGGTGCTTGAGTGAATATCGCTACAACATTATGCTCTGTTGAGTTAATTAATTCTTGAAAAGCCGGAACAGCAAACTCCGGTGTTCCCATAAAGATGACATTCACGTGCTTAATCCTCAGAATTAATTGAATTAAGCTGACATTTTTTTTAATTTTGCCAACCTGCGAAGCACTACATTTTTCCTCAAGTTAGATAAATAATCAATGAGCATTTTTCCATCTAAATGATCCATCTCATGCTGAATAGCTCTTGCAAGCCATCCATCTGTTGCAAGCTCCTGAGTTTTATTATTGTAATCAATATATTTCACTTTGACAGATTCCGGCCTTGCTACTGGAATTCTTTGATCTGGTAAAGACATACAGCCTTCATCTGCTTCTATTATTTCATCAGAACTTTCCAATATTTCAGGATTGGCAATAAATAATGGATAAAAGCCCTCGGGCCTTTTTTGTTCGTCATCTTCCTGCAGATCAATAACCATCACTCTTTTCAAAACACCAACCTGATTTGCAGCCAAACCAACACCTTTATCTTCATAGATAGTAGCAAGCATATCATCCATAAGCTTGCGTATTGAATTATCTACCAACTCAACTGGAAAAGCTTTCTTGCTTAAGATAGGGTCTGGTGCTGTAAGAACTGTTAACACTGCCATATTCTTCTTAATTATTGCTTAACTTAGTTGTAAGCATTGTAACATAAAAAGTTGCTATATGTACACTGAAATTTTAATACTTCATACCTGTTGGTATTATTCAAAAGGCTTAACTATGACCAATACCACAGCAATAATCATCAAAATTGTCGGTACTTCATTAATTAATCTATAAAATTTCTCTGAGTGCTTATTTTCTCCTCTTGCAAAAGCTTTAATCCATCTGGCAAGCAAAGCATGAAAGATGGTAAGAGCCACCACCACAAGCATCTTTATATGAAACCACATCCCAAGAGCTACAAAACCGTAAATATACGCCGTTAGTAGACCGAAAAAATACGTCAATAATATTGCAGGATTCATAATAATCCTGAGCAATCTGCTTTCCATTATTTGAAATGTTTTGTCCATATCTGAGCCTTTTTTAGCTCTGGTATGATACAAAAATAATCTGGGCATATAAAGCATCGCTGCCATCCAGGATATCACTGATATTACGTGAATTGATTTGTACCATAAAAAGTAATCTTCCATCTTTCTCTCTAGCTATTACACAAACATTTTTTATAATTACTCGGACATATTCTCGACATATTACTTGATAATAGGAAACTTCCATCTTTTCTACCGGCTTTGATTATTATATCGCTCAATGAGTTTATAAATAACTCATTAACACTTAAAGTTGGAACTCTGATGTAATTTATACCATATTTATCTGCTATTTCTTTATACTCTATATCAAGTTCTACCAATGTTTCCACATGCTCACTAACAAAGGCAATTGGAACTATAATCAATTCCTTTCCTTGCCTTGCTGCTGATTTAATTTCATCTTCGGTATTTGGATCAAGCCACTCTAGCGGCCCAACTCTGCTCTGATACGTTATTTTATAATCCAAATCTGGATTCATAAGCAAATCGATTACTGATTTTACAGTAGTTTCAACCTGCCACTGATATGGATCTCCTGAGGCAATAATTTTCTTGGGCAACCCATGTGCTGAGAATAATATTCTATAATTATTTTTATCTCTCACCTGCTCAATAGCTTGCTTAATAAGATCAGCGTGCGCTTTAGCAAAATTTTCATCATTTGGATAACAACAAATTATTTTGCAAGGAACATCTATTGAACTTTTTTCTAGTTTTCTGGTAAACTCTTCAATAGATGAAGCTGTTGTTGTCGTTGAAAATTGAGGATATAGAGGTAATAATATTATTTCATCAGGTGCATATTGTTCTATCTGCACTACCACTTGATTAGACATTGGATGCCAATGTCGCATACACATAAAAATTTCAAAATCCGATTTTAAATTAGACTGCAGATTTTTTTTCAAAGCATCTATTTGCTTTTGGGTTTCTGCTACAATCGGTGATCTTCCACCAATATTTTTATAAATTTCTTTTGCCGTTTTTTCTCTTCCAACAGAAATAAACCAGGCTATAAAATATCTAAGAATTGCCGGAAGGTTTATGATTTTTTTATCAAAAAACAAATTAAACAAAAATGGTTTAACCGAAGCTAGGCTATCTGGTCCACCAAGGTTAAATAAAACAATTGCCGTTTTTTTATTTTTTATGATTCCTGACATAATTAACAAGATATTCTACATTCTCAATTGGAGTAATCGGTAATATACCATGTCCCAAATTAAATATGAAATTTTTATCATCTAAACCAGATAAAATTTCATCAACCGAGGATGCTATATTTTCTTTGCTACCTAATAAAATTACCGGATCCAGGTTACCCTGTACTACTATGTTTTTTTGCCACTTTTTCATTTCAGCCAAAGGAATAAACTGATCTACTCCAACACCATCAATACCTGTTAGTTCAATATATTTTTCATAATTATATCCTGACCCCCTGGGAAACCCAATTATTGGAACAGATGCATATTTTTCCTTTAGACTAGAGACTATTTTACGTGTCGGGCTTATGACAAAATCATCATATTGAATGCCACCCAACATTCCAGACCAAGAGTCAAATAACTGAATCACCTCAGCCCCTGCCTCAATTTGACCTGATAGATACTCTATTGTTTTTTCAGTAATTAAATCTATAAGTTTTTTGGCAAGATCAGGCTTGTTATAGAGAAAATTTTTACTAACTGAAAAATCTTGCTTGCCTCTTCCCTCCAGCATGTAGCTAACAACCGTCCATGGACTACCGGCAAAACCAATTAGTGATACATCTTTTGGAAGAGAGGCTTTTACTTTGCTCACAGTATCGTAGATATTTTTTATTTTGCTTGAAAATTTATCATTTAGCAAAGTTAAATCATTTTCTGACTCAAATTTTTTCAATACAGGACCCTCTCCCTGTTTAAATGAAACATCCCATCCAAGTGCATGCGGTAAAACCAGAATATCTGAAAATATAATCGCTGCATCTAAGCCGAATCTGTCTATTGGTTGCATGGTTACTTTTGCTGCTTTATCTGAATCATAGCAGAGTTCTAAAAAATTACTTACAGAATGTCTAATTTTCATATATTCCGGCATATACCTGCCAGCTTGTCTCATAAACCAAATAGGGATATTTTTATTTTTTTTCTGAAAAGTTTTTAAAATATGGCTCATGTATTCTTTTCCTATAACTAATAATATATATATTATATATTTAATTTGTATGTTGTTGGTATAGTGGATAAGATAGATTATAACTTACTCACAACTTTATCAACAATTTTATACCCAATAAATATAGTGTATTTATTTACAATTAATTAATTCTGTACGTATATCCACATAAGGAACTATACAGTGAATATTTTTGTGGATAATATAGGGGCTAATTGTGAGTAAACAGGGAGTTGATAAGTGATACTCAATCGGTACACATAATTATCAACATGATAGTGCAATAGCTATATTCATAGATTTTTCAATAAAAAAGAGCTAAGAATAGAAACCTGACTAACAACACTTATCCACAATATACATGTGTATAAAATGAAAAAGCTTACAATTCACCTGGTTTCAGAATCTTCCGGCCAAACAGTCAAGCATGCTGCAAATACGGCTTTGTCTAAATTTAGCGATATTGAAGTGAAAAAATATCATTGGCCGATGACTAGAAACCTTAAAATGCTTGAGGAGGTTTTTGAGAAAGTCAAAAGAAAGCCTGGAGTTATATTATATACCGTATCAGATGAAAGGCTACGTGATGCGCTGAAGAAATTTTGCTTTGATGTGAAAATTCCATGTATTTCAGTGGTGAGTACCATAGTTAAAGAGATATCGGAATATATTGGCGTTGGAGCAGATAGCGGTGTTGGTTATACTAATAAATTTGATGAGACTTATTTTGACAAGGTAGAGGCTATCGAGTATTCTCTGCGTCATGATGATGGACGAGCCCTAGATGATTTAGAAGAAGCTGATATAATTTTAATAGGCCCTTCGAGAACATCAAAAACTCCAACATCAGTATACTTGGCATATAATGGTTTTAATACAGCAAATATTCCGCTTGTGCATGGATGTCCTTTTCCAGACTTTTTGCCAAAAATAAATCATTCGGTAATATTTGGTCTAACCATTAATCCAGGCAGATTGATTGATATTAGAGAAAGTAGAATGAATTTACTGCAAGTACAGGAATCTTCCAATTATACTGATATCAAAATTATTCAAGAGGAATGTCGGCAGGTAAAGAGGTTATGTTCGGACAATAATTGGAAAATTATAGATGTTTCTATGAGGTCAATAGAAGAAACGGCAGCAATAATTATGAAAACTTACTATGAAAATAAGAAGAGGGTAAGTTGATGGATAATGTTGCCGTAACAGGAAGTTTTGCATCAGGAAAGAGTTTTGTCCTAAAATGTGTTCAATCAATGGGTTATAAAGTTTTTTCATGTGATGATTATGTGCGAGAATTATATCAGGATGTAAATTTACAGAAACTTGTAGAAAGCACCGTAGAGAAACTTGGTAAGTTTGACAAAAAGCGTCTGGCGGAGATCATTTATGATAACAGTGATTCGAGGAAAAAACTAGAAAATATTATTCATCCAAAAGTACGCAACGAGATAAAGAATTTCGAACAACAAAATGCTGGAGAAAAAATTATTTTTATAGAAGTTCCTCTGCTTTTTGAATCTGGTTTTAATGAATATTTTGCCTATACTCTTTGCGTATTTTGTTCAGAAGATACCAGAATTGCCAGAGCAAAATCCAGAGGTAATATTAATTCTGAATTTTTTGAAAAAATAAAAAAAATACAGCTTAGCCAGGAGGATAAAAAAAACAGGGCAGATTTTACTATTGACAGCGAAAAGGAAACAGGTGAAATAAAGGCTGCACTGAAGGAAATCATAGATGGTATAAAATGAATATTAGAGAGGTTATACTAGATACAGAGACAACCGGACTTAGCCCGAAAGACGGCCACCGGATAGTGGAAATTGGTGCGTTGGAGATGGTCAATAAAGTTTTAACCGGTGAGAAGTTCCATCACTATATTAATCCTGAGAGAGGGATGCCAAATGAGGCTTATAGAGTTCATGGTATTTCCGAGGAATTCTTAAAAGATAAGCCTTTATTCAAAGATATTGTTCAGGAATTTTTAGAGTTTATTGGTGGAAGTAGTTTGGTGATTCACAATGCTCCATTTGATATAAAATTTCTTAATCATGAGTTTTCTCTTGTAAGTAAAGCACCATTAGAGCTTTCAGATGCAGTAGACACTTTGCTATTGGCTCGAAAAACTTTTCCTGGGGCAAGGGCGACTTTGGATGCCTTATGTAAAAGATTCAAAGTCGATAATTCATCCCGTCAATTTCACGGCGCATTGAAAGATGCCGTGTTGCTAGCTGGGGTGTATGTAGAACTTACCGGTGGAAGGCAGTCAAGTTTTTCCATGCAGGGAGATACAAGTGAGAAAAATCTACTAGATGAATTATCCAGTGCTGCTGTGGGAAATAAATTGTTGATACACCCTACTAGAGAAGAAAAGGAGCGTCATGGGGAATTTTTGAAAAAGTTTTGTAGTTAAGGCATGGAACTAAAAAAATCCTTAAGAGTACAAATTTTAATAGATAGAAAAAATTTTGATGAAAATAAGTATTCTCATGCAAATAATAATATTGTTAAAAGTGTGCAGGATGTGCTTAACTCCCTCACATCACAGACAAAAAGTAAAAATGCAATTCAGTTGAAACCAGATATATTGGACAAAGTCACTATAGTTGGTTTATATTTGTCAATGAAGGGGGAACCAGATTTACTCGAGCTTGCAAATCTTGGATTGCGGGTTGCAATACCGAAGTTTCGGGATACTAGTATGGATTTTGTAATGTACGAAATAGGCGAAGAACTTGAAAGAAGTGGATTTGGTAATTTGATGCAGCCCAGGAGGAACAGGAAACTATCTCCAAATGTTATTGTTATACCAGGGATGGCCTTTAGCATAAATGGAGACAGACTCGGTTTTGGTACCGGTCACTATGATCGATATTTTGCAAAAGTTAAATCCACACAAAATGTGACAAAAATCGGTGTGTGTTTTCACGAAAATTTGTACGAATATTTACCACGAGAATACCATGATATAAAACTGGACTATATTGTTACTGATAAAACCACAATAGCTTTATGATTTTTACTTTATTCGACATTGCCATTTTAACTATCATTGCAGTATCTTCCCTGCTGGGTTTTTACAGAGGCATGATAAATATTACTATAAATTTGCTAGGTTTTATAGCGTCCATCATTGTTGCTATATTCCTTTACTCTTATGTACGCACAATGTTTTCCGGATATGTTGATAATGATCTTGTAACCTCACTTGCAAGTGGAGTAACAGCTTATATTATTTCTCTAATAATTTTTACTTTTCTTACATCAAAAATTGTATTTCTGTTCGATGGCTCAAGCAAAAGTATATTTGACAGATTTTTGGGATTAATTATAGGTATCATAAGAGGTGTATTGTTCTCACTAATTTTATTTGCTATTGTGGCTATTTTTGCTGCTGGGACGTACTCAGAAGCCGAGAATGCTGAAGATTTGGTTTTTAACCTTTCTTCTGATGAGTACCCGGAATGGTTAAAAAACTCCACCACTACGTTACATTTAGAAAAGTTATTTAAGAGTTCAACTTTAATGCTTCCAAAAGAAATATTACATTCAGTTAAAATGCCACAGAGTCAAAAAGACCGAGATGAAAATATCATTGATGCAATAAAAAAGAGAAAGAATGAGGGTGTTAAATCTTCTATAGAAATGCAGTTGGACCAAGGTGTGGATAATAATTAAGGTATTATTTCATTAGAGTTAACGATAATTTTAGAGCATTAATAATGCGAAAATATACTTTCCAGGAGCATTTTATTGAACTGAAAAATCGCCTTTTAAAAGTGGTATGGGTTTTTTTAGTAGCATTTGCAATAAGTTATTGGTTCAGGGAAGATATATATGGGTTTTTTCTAAAACCATTAGCAGATTTGTCTACCGAGGAGGGAAGAAAAATAATATATACCGGACTTGCCGAAGCGTTCTTTGCGTATATTAAGCTGGCACTATTTTCTGCTTTTTCTATGACATTGCCGTTCATCTGTTATCAATTCCATGCGTTCATTACGCCAGGATTACACCGTTTTGAAAAAAAGATAGTTTCAACTATGCTAATCTTTTCTCCTATATTGTTTTATTGTGGTAGCTTCTTTGTATTTTATTTTGTAATGCCGAGAGCTTGGGATTTTTTCTTAAGTTATGAGAATAACAGTTTGGTGTTACCTCTGGTTATGGAAGCAAGAATCAGTGAGTATTTAAGTTTGGTAATACAGTTGACAGCAGCATTCGGAGCGGCTTTTCAGCTTCCTATAATTACGGTTATACTTGGTGTGTTGGGTATAATTGATTCAGCTACACTGAAGCGAAAAAGAAGAATAGCTATTGTTATTATTTTCATAGCTGCTGCGGTCTTCACTCCGCCAGATGTGGTGAGTCAGATAGCACTTGCAATACCGCTTCTTTTATTATATGAAGTTTCAGTTATATTGTGTAAATTAGTAGAAAAAGGAGGATCCAAGGCATGCTAGATATCAAGTGGATTAGAGAAAATGAGAGGGAATTTAATGATCTGATACGCAAGCGGGGAGTTAAGGTTAACTTTGAAGAATTACTATCCCTGGATGAAGAAAAAAGACAACTCACCACATTGATTCAGCGATTTCAACAGGCGAAAAACAAAAAGTCAAAACGACTTGGTGAATTAAGAGGAAAAGCTTCCAGAGAGTTTGAAGATGTTAAGCGTGATGTTCAGCATATTAATGAAAGGCTAGCCGAGCTTACAGGGCAACTGGGTAAAAGCGACAGATTTCAGGAAGTCATGGATAATATTCCAAATATTCCAAGTCAGGATGTACCTTATGGAACTGATGAAAGTATGAATAAGTTCATCAGGGAGTTCAAGAAGCCAACAGAATTGTCGTATGCTAAAGAGCATTTTGAACTTGGCAAGAATTTAGAGATGATGGATTTTGAGCAGACTGCGAAGATTTCAGGTAGCAGGTTTGTAACGCTAAAAGGCAAACTTGCCAGGCTGGAGCGAGCATTGATCAATTTTATGATTGATTTACACACCGGGGATTTTCAATTTGAAGAAATCTCACCTCCGACTTTAGTTAGATCAGATGCCATGTATAATGTTGGACAATTGCCAAAATTTAGTGAAGATTCGTATTCTATAGAAGGTGGAAATTTTAGGCTAATACCAACTGGAGAAGTTCCGCTTACCAATTTGGCAGCGGAATCAATTCTAAAGCGCGAAGACCTTCCACTACGTTATGTTGCGTATACAGAATGCTTTAGGTCTGAAGCTGGTAGTGCCGGCAGGGATACTCGCGGCATGATCCGGAATCACCAATTTGGCAAGGTGGAGTTGGTGACGATCACTACTCCAGAGGAATCAGGGGCTGAGCATGAGAATATGTTAGAGGCGGCAGAGGAAGTGTTGAAACAATTGGGTATACCATATCGAGTAATGTTACTTTGTAGTGGTGATATGAGTTTTGCAGCATGCAAAACTTATGATATTGAAGTATGGTTGCCGGGACAAAAAAAATACAGAGAAATTTCCAGTCTTTCAAATTGTGGGGACTTCCAGGCCAGAAGAATGAAGGCCAGATATAAGGAGGTGGGAGCAAGTGAGACACGTTTTGTACATACTCTAAATGGTTCTGGTTTAGCTGTAGGCCGAACTCTGGTAG
The DNA here is from genome assembly GCA_905479865.1 of uncultured Rickettsiaceae bacterium. GTDB lineage: Bacteria > Pseudomonadota > Alphaproteobacteria > Rickettsiales > Rickettsiaceae > Megaera_A. Next base: position 42,789 of record CAJQOD010000020.1, read on the forward strand.
CGATACTTGAGAATTATCAGAATGAAGATGGCTCTATAACTATTCCAGAAATGTTGAGACCGTATATGGGTGGAGACACAAAAATAGAGAAAATGGCCAGTTAATTTATGTCAATAGATATACATTTAATATCGGACATTATTGGTATATTTGGAGTTGCGTTAATAATTTTAAGTTTCTTCTTAGTGCAAGTTGAAAAAATTACCTCAGATTCTTCATTCTATCTTTATTCAAATTTTATAGGAGCTATTATGCTGCTCTTTTCCTTGTATTATCACTGGAATCTAGCCTCGGTGATCATAGAAATAATGTGGCTTTTTATATCATCATACGGAATTATTCGAGTTAAATTTCTTAGGAAAGGATGATTTAAGAGCTATTTTGTAACAGAAAATCAACTCCGTTATTAATTCATGGAATTTCTTTCTATTATATTTGTACCTGGAGTGATAATTCATCTACCTTATATTTAAGTAAGAGGTTGGAAATTACTAATTTATAGTCCTTCCTGTCTGCTTTGTATGTTATTATTCTACAGGTATAATTCAGCAAGAATTCTTAATATGATAAGTAAAATTAACAGCATAATATTTCTTAGCCTTTTTATAATTCTTTTTTTTGCTCTTCAATCTATTACCGTTTATGCGACAGAAGCCGAGCAAAGTGAAGGAGGAGAGCAATGTCTGGAGAGCCTTGAGAAGCAGCAGCTGTCGAATGGTTGGTATCTGTGGGAACCTTATCAGTTTAACAAAATTACAGCAGGTGGGTACAGCCTGACAGGTATGGACATAGAGCTTGTGAAAAGTTTGGCAGGCAAGGTTGGTATTGAAATTGAGTATGAACAAATAGAGTGGGGGCAACATCAGCAGGATTTGCGCGAAGGGAAGCGTGATATTGCTGCGGGTTCGACTTATACCAAGGAGAGGGCGGAATATGTTTATTTCTCTGTTCCCTATAGGTTTGAAGAGAATTCACTATTTGTTTTGCATGACAGTGATAAAAGTTTGGATTTTATATCAATTTTAGAGTTTTTAGCTCAGGTGCGATTGCAGAATTTTACCCTGGGCATTACTAAAGGTTTTATTTATGCGGATCCACAAATCAACGTGTTTATAACTGATAATACAAATCGGGATATTATTCGCGAGTATACCAATGATGTAGAAGCCCTTAATGCGCTTATCAAAGGAGAGATAGACGGTTTTTTAGCTGATCGCGTAGTCGGAGCAGCTGCTATTTTAAATCATAGTGCAACTGCTATGGTAAAAGAAATTCAGCTACATGTTAAGACTCCTATTCACCTTATGTTCAGTAAGAAAACAGTCCCTATTGATTTGGTGGATAAATTTAACCAGGAGATTAAACAATTCTCTGAGAGTGATGAATATAAAGGCATTGTTAAGACCTACTTATATCCCGTGATGCTTTTGCAGACTATCGATTCCAGGTGGTTCTACTTCATTGGTGTCGTCGGAACTCTTGCATTTGCTGTATCTGGTATTGCTATTGCTGCCAAAGATAATGCTACATTATTTGGAACATTCCTGTTTGCAATGCTACCATCTGTTGGTGGTGGTATTATGCGTGACGTTTTGATCAATAGAGACGAGGTAGGGTTATTTCTAACTCCTTCTTACATGTATTACATTATCATAGTTGTATTGGTTGGTTTCTCGGCTGTGCGATTGTTGGAGTATTATAATAAGAGAGCTAACGAAGATGATGTGATCATAAAGTTTTGGGATAATATCCTGGTTCTTGGAGATACCATTGGACAGGCAGCTTTTATCGTAACTGGTGTGTCCATTGCAATTATGGCAAGGATTGAACCTATCGAGCTTTGGGGGCCATTTTTCGCCTTTTTAACAGCAAATGGCGGTGGTATTTTACGTGATCTGCTGAGAAAAAAACATTATATTATTTGTCTAAATGGTGCGATTAATGCCGAAGTATCTGTACTCTGGGGTCTTATATTCAGCCTTTATCTGGACATTAATTCTCATAATCCGGATCCGACCGGCATTAGAAACACGGTAATAATAGTGGCAATTGGTGCTTTTATTACCAGACTGGTTGCGTATTATTTTAAGGTACCAAACCTTAAATTTAGAGCAGAACGCAAATCCAAAATTAGAAAAAAACCGGTACCTCTTGATGAGGTAGTTGACTTGGAGGCTAAAAATCTTTAGAAATTGCAAATAAAAACTAAAGTTAAAATTCTCTAATACCCTTAATAATGATAACGACACTGAAGTACATAAATGCTGTTTTCCTTTACGGTATAAACCAGTCTATGCTCATTAGATATTCTTCTTGACCAAAAACCCGATAAATTATGTTTTAAAGCCTCTGTCTTTCCAATGCCGGAGAAAGGTTCTCTTGTTATATCTTTCAATAATTTATTAATTCGCTCAACCGTTTTTTTATCATTTTTTTGAAAAAAGATATAATCCTCGAAAGCATTTTTATGAAAACAAGTATCCATTAAATATCTACTTTTTTATAATTATTATCAGATTTAAAATCCGCTATAGCCTGATTTAATCTTTCAGCATTTTTTGGACTCTGAAGTAAATATGCTGTTTCGCTTAAGGCATTATAGTCCTCAAGTGACATAACAACTACGGATGGATGTTTCTGTCTCGTAATAATTACAGGATCATGATCCTGACATACATGATTCATAACATCTGATAATTTATTGCGTACTTTTGTATATGATAGTGCTTCCATTATTTTAACCTGTATATATATTTAATATGTACATATTGTAGTACATGTACATATTATTGTCAATATTTTTTATTCTATTACGGATAACGAGGGGTTCTGGACACTCTCCAATATTACCCGGATGATATTCAAGATAAAAACATTTTAGAGTAATAATTAGAGGGAGAGAAGTGATTAGATATTAAATGAGCTACCACAGCCACATTTGCCTTTTTCATTAGGGTTGGTGAAAGTGAAGCCGGCTTTGAATTGTTCTACGACGAAATCCATTTCGGTTCCAAGTAGGTACATTAAGGCTTTGGGGTCAATCAGGATGGTCACGCCTTTATCCTGAATAATTTCATCAAAGGGATTTTTTGCATCCGCATATTCTACAAAATATTTTAAACCGGAACAGCCACCGGATTTCACGCCAATCCTGATGCCGACAGAGGATTTTCCTCGCTTGCCTAGCAGGGCTTGAACCTGTTCTGCAGCATTATCGGTTAAAGACATAATTTGCTGTGTCATATCATTTCTGTTTATCTTTATAGTCACTGATTGCTGCTTTAATGGCATCTTCTGCCAACATTGAGCAATGTAGTTTTACAGGAGGTAATGAAAGATGCTTGGCAATTTCGGTATTCTTGATTGCAAGAGCTTCCTCTACATTCTTACCTTTTACCCATTCACTTACCAGCGAGCTTGATGCTATGGCTGAACCGCATCCGAATGCCTTGAATTTTGCATCGACTATGACTCCATTACCATCGACCTTAATCTGAAGTTTTAATACATCGCCGCAAGCTGGAGCACCAACAAGCCCAGTGCCGACAGTTTCATCTTTTTTATCCAGCACTCCCACGTTACGTGGGTTTTCATAATGATCTAGTACTTCTGCGCTATATGCCATTTTTTCTACCTCTTATTTTATTTACTATATTAGGTACTGCTCATTAGTGAGTAGCCCATTTTATTTCGTTAATATCAATGCCTTCCTGTACCATTTCCCACAAGGGACTTAAGTCCCTTAGCCTGTTGATATTAGAAAGCATCAAAGCTGCTGCAAAATCTACTTCTGCTTCAGTTGTGAATCTGCCAAAACCAAATCTGATTGAGGTATGAGCCATGGCCTCATCAACCCCAAGAGCTCTGAGTACGTATGATGGTTCAAGAGAAGAGGAAGTGCAAGCAGAACCTGAAGAGACAGCTAAATCTTTGATAGCTAGAATCATGGATTCACCTTCAATATATGCAAAACTTAAATTCAGATTTCCAGGGTAGCGCTGATCTTTGTCACCATTTAAAAATACATCTTGAGCATTTGTCTGGATAGTGCTTAAGAATTTGTCGAATAGTTTTTTGGCATGTTTGCAGTCCGCTTCCATTTCTTCAAGCGCAATTGCAGCAGCTTTGCCAAGACCAACTACCAGAGGTGTGGCAAGAGTTCCTGAACGGAAGCCTCTTTCTTGACCACCGCCGTTAATAAGCGGGGTCAGGCGTATTCTGGGCCTTCTCCTGATATATAGAGCACCAATACCATTTGGTCCGTATATTTTATGACCGGAGATACTGGCAAGGTCAATATTACATTCATCAACATTAATCGGAATTTTCCCGAAAGCTTGTGCAATATCAGAGTGGAAGAAAGCACCTTTTTCACGGCAAATTTTGCCAATTTCTTTCAAAGGTTGAATTACCCCGATTTCATTATTTACAGCCATTACCGAGACTAGCATTGTATTTTCAGTAATGGCATCTCTTAGTATGTTCAGGTCAACTATACCGTTTGATTGAACAGGAAGATAAGTAACTTTAAACCCGTCTTGCTCAAGATAGCGGCAAGTATCCAGAATACATTTATGTTCGGTAATAACAGTTACAATATGATTCTTTTTGCTGCCATAAAATTTGGATATACCTTTTAAGACCATATTATTTGATTCTGTTGCACCGGAAGTGAAAATAATCTCTTTAGAAGATGCACCTATTAGAGTTGCTACCTCCGACCTTGCCAGCTCGCAGGCTTCTTCGGCTTCCCATGCAAATGAATGACTTCGGGAATGAGGATTACCAAACTTGGTGGTAAAATAAGGCATCATTGCATCCACTACGCGCGAGTCAGTTGGAGTCGTAGCCTGGTTATCAAGGTAAATTGGCAGGCTTCCTCCCTCATCAATTACTTTTTGTCTTAGTTGTTTTAAATCAGTCATAGGTTTTATCTATTTATCTCGTTATATATTTTAAGAAAAGCATCTATATCCTGATCTGTTGTGTTTATTCCCACAGATATTCTTATAGCAGATTTTATCTCATCTTCTGAGTATCCCATTGCAGCAAGAACATGTGAGGAGCCAATTTTTCCAGAAGAACATGCAGAGCCGGAGCTGACCGCTACTCCTTGTAAATCCAGGGCAATTATCTGAGTTTCTGCCTTCTTGTCGATATTAATTATAAGGCTGGTATTGGGTAGACGCTCAGTATTTATGCCTGCAATCTCTATGTCAGGATTACTGGCTATAAGTTCCGACTCCAGTTTAGTATGTAAATTGCTCATGTGAGAAAACCGTAAGTCCAGCTCTTCTTTGGCAATAGTTGCAGCTTCTCCAAATCCAACAATAGCTGGGACATTTTCAGTACCTGAACGCAGGTTCCTTTCTTGCTTGCCACCAATAATGAGTGGTAGAAGATGAATAGAAGTTTTTCCTATTAAAGCGCCAGCTCCCATCGGACCACCGAATTTGTGAGCAGAGATAGAGACAAAATCAACGCCAAGATCAAGAATGTTAACATCAATTTTACCGGCTGCCTGTATGCAATCACTATGGATTAAAGCCCCATTCTCATGGGCTAGTTCGGATATTTGCCTGACAGGTTGAATTACGCCAGTTTCATTATTGGCTAGCATGACAGATAACAGCTTTTTTTCTGCCCTGGAGCTTTGTAGTTTATGTATTAAATCTTCAATATCTAGCGTACCGTTTTTATCAACCTTTATAACAGTTACATTTGGCGAGAGTTTACTATATGCCCAAATGGAAAGGTGTTCAGTAGCTGATATGAATATCTCTTCATCTTTAAAATTCGATAAAATCAGGTTATTTGCTTCAGTTCCACTTGCTGTGAAAGTTATCTGATAATCCTTAAAACAATTTTCGAAACCTAATAAGGTTGCTATAGATTTACGCGCAGCTTCAAGTAGGCTCTTGCCTTTGCGGCCATGCCAGTGAACTGAGGATGGATTCATCGGGCCATGCATGGCAAGCTCATTCATTTTACTTCTGACATTTGGATGTAGATGTGTGGTAGCATTGTGGTCAAGATATATCATAATAACCTTAGTTGCTTATACTAATTTCACCAGATATTACATCTGCAATAGAGATATTAGCAAAATAGTTTCTGATTTGCCTTCCCAGACCTTTCCATAAATCATGTGTTCTACATTTTACTCCATTTTTACGGCAGCTTTTATCTTTTGAGCATCTGGTCATTTTTAGATTTTCTTCGACTGCATCAATGATGTGTTCTACAGTGATTTGATCTGAGGAACTGTTCAGATAATAACCTCCGCCAGGTCCTTTAACCGATCTTACCAAACTTGCTTTCCTGAGTTTCAGGAATATCTGTTCCAGGTAATTAAGAGGTATGTTTTGATTGGCAGAAATATCAGCCAGTTTCATTGGCATATTTCCATCTCCAGAGGCCACTTCCATTACAGCCATCACAGCATAGCGGCTTTTTGTTGTTAACATCATAACACTTTATCACACCTTAATTATCCATCGTGATATTATGCTAACTTACCCAACTAAAATAGTCAAGTATTTGTTTTGGTGACCAGCATTTCCCCATCTTGCATATTTAGACTTAAGGAGGGGCTTTTTTTTGCCTCAGATAGAGAGGAGATAATTTTTCCTTCCTTGTTTTTTACCATGGCATATCCACGTTTTAAAACATTATTATAATCAAGGCTTATAAGTAGGGATTTACTAAGAGTAAGCTGATGTTCCCGTGTGCTTAGCAAAGTATTTTTTTTGCCTATTAAGTTGTCTCTATGATTCTTATATTGCAAGTATTTATACTTCAGAATTTTTATGGGCTTTAGTCTGGTGATGGGGAAATACTGAAGTGAAGATTGCTTGGTTTTAAGTAAATTTGGTAATGAGCCAAAAAGTCTAAATGAGAGTTCATCGACTCTTTGGATATGGTTATTTACATGATTTAGTACTTGATCCAGCACCCGTTTATTGCCACCCAGGCGCTCTGAATAATATTTGAGTAAATCCGTCAGCCGGCTGGTAATACGATCATGCAGTGATTTGAGAGTGTATTTAAGATCCAGAATTACAGGTACTGCAAATTCGGCAGCGGCAGTCGGGGTTGGGGCGCGTATATCTGCTGCCAGGTCAATTAGAGTATAATCTGTTTCATGCCCGACTGCTGATATTATTGGAATATCAGAATTATAGGTAGATCGCACGACAATTTCTTCATTAAAGGGCCACAAATCTTCGATGGAACCTCCCCCTCGTGCGATGATTAGTAAATCAGGTCTTTGCTCCGGGTTCATGCTATTGAATCCTTTTATGGCGTGTGATATTTCATCTGCAGCACTCTCCCCTTGCACCGTAACTGGCCAGATGGTTAGATGTGTTGGGCATCTGTCAGAGATACGATGAATGATATCTTTGATAACAGCTCCGGTAATTGAAGTAATAATGCCGATTTTTTTTGGTAAGAAAGGTATAGGCTGTTTATGTTCCTTTGCAAATAAACCCTCTTTTTCCAGTTTTGCGCGACGTTCCTTTAGTATCTGCATAAAAGCGCCGGCTCCAGCAGGCTCAATATTATCAGCAGATATCTGGTATTTTGATTGCCCGGCATAAGCGGTAATTTTACCGGTAACAATGACTTCAAGACCTTCTTCCAGTTTGAACTGTATTTTTGCCAGATTATGTCGCCAGCATGTAGCGGCCAAGACAGCATTTGTATCCTTGAGAGAAAAGTAACCATGATCGGAAGCTGCTATTTTTAAGCCGGAAATTTCTCCTTTAATTCTTACAGTTCCAAGATTATGCTCAAGTAGCCATTTGATCTTACCGGATATTTCCGACACAGAAAATTCTGATTGGCTTATATTATTTATTAAACTATCTTCTAACATACTATATGATTTTAAAATATTCTCAAAAGCACAAAATAAAACTAGTTTAAATGCGCCTTGTTTGCAAATTATTACTTATATTTATCCTGTCAGGAACGGTTTCTTTTGCTAAAGAAACTATTCTAGAGGGTGTGGCTATGAAGGCAAATGAGGTTCATTACGATTCTAACAATGATTCAGTCACTGCTTCTGGGGACATTTTTGTTAAAATGGATAACTACACTCTAAATGCAGATAAAATACATTACAAAATTAAAGAAGACGTAATATTTGCTGAAGGAAATGTCCGTATAATAGATGATTCCGGTAGAATAATCTATGGCGAGCGGGCGGTGTTTAAAGATAGATTGAAAAGAGGAGTTATTGAAGAGTTTATAGCTAAATTCGATGAGAGTTCTATCTTGGCATCCAGGCTTGCAAATAGGTTAAACAAAAATAGAGTTGTGCTTGAGAAGTCGGTATTTACTCCGTGTAAAATATCTTGTGGTAATAAACCTATCTGGCAATTAAGTGCAGGGCATACTGATGTAGATTATGAGAAGCAGAAAATCACCTATAAACACGTATTCTTTGAAGTGTATGGAATTCCTTTGATGTATTTACCGTATTTTTTTCACCCAACCCCGACTGCTCCTGCGCAATCAGGTCTATTGGTTCCTGGAATTAAACGGGATGATTTTATGTTGCCTTTCTATTTTCGAGCAAAGCCTAATTTGGATTTTACCTTAACTCCAAGATTAGCGAAAAACTACACTATCTTTGAAGGGGAGATGCGTCATAAGGTGAAATTGGGGCAGTATAAAATACGTGGAAGTTATGGTAATCCCTCGTTCCAAAAGGAAGATGAGAATAATGTAACAAAGAATTCAAGGCCCGGGCGTTATCATGTTTTTGCAAAAGGTGATTTTTCAAAAAATCATATAAATTATGGTTTTGATATTAATCGTGCTTCGGATAAGGCGTATCTAATTAATTATCATGAAAATTATAATTCATATTTAACATCAAGAATCTATACAAATACTGTAGATAGAAGAGATTATTTCTCGCTTGAAGGGTTTTATTTTCAGGATTTGAGAGCAAAAGATGCCAAGCTTAAAACACCGCTTGTTTTACCAAGCATACGCACCCAGAATATTTATAGTCTGAATGATAGTGATTCGGCATTTCTTGCGTTAAGAAATAATACGATTGCATATAGTGAGCCGAATCGGCAGTTAGCTAGAACTTCATTGGACGTTGAATTAATGAGTAATTTGATATCAAGCGGGGGTCATACGATGAATTTCACTTTGGCTAACCGTGGAGATTTATATTGGGTGAACTTTACGGATCCGACTGCCAGAGAACAAGAAAAAACATGGTATAGGAATATACCTGAATTCAGGACAAAATGGGCATATCCGTTGATAAGTTCCATTGGATCGAAGTCCAGTATTACAATAGAGCCGACTGCTGTGGTAGTTATTGGTAGGAAATATGAACCAAGGTTTAGTAAATTTGGATTAGTTGATTCACCTACAAATGAACTATCTGAGAATAATATATTTAGTGCCAACAGATTTAGTGGGGTTGACTTTCATGATTATGGAAATCGTTTAAGCTATGGTATTAACTCGTCTTTAATGTCAGAATATTTATACATAGATGCTTTCTTAGGGCAGCTTGTACATAAAAATAATGTGATGGAAAAAGGCAATTCTGATTATGTTGGTAATGTTGGCGCAGGTATTGCAAATAATTTTGAGCTTTTTTATCGCTTTAGGAGAGATCAAAACTTACGTCCAATTCGCAATGAGGTAGGCATTAGTGTTGTAACGGATAGTTTTACAGCTAGTACTATTTTTACCGAGCTGCACAATGTCTCACGCTATTTTGCCAAAGAAGGCTTTGAACCGGGCGAAGATAAAGCATCACAAGTTAGTTTTGATGTGAACTATAAGTTAATGAAAAATCTGTGGATTGGTATGGCTTCAAAGCTAGACCTTACTTCAAAATCTGCAAAAATATTAGTTCGAAGTATCAGGATGACATACCTCTTTGATTGTGTTAGTATAAGCGGCACTATAACCGATAATTTTTTGCATGATAGCTTGCGGGGAGTTAAGAAAACCAGATCCAAGACTATTTCTGTTGGTTTAAAAGTTATAAATATGTGAGTATAAAAAATATGAAGAAAATATTGAGTCTTTTTGTTGTTTTATTTTCAGTTTCGGTGTTGGCTAATCTGCCTGATATTGTTGCTATAGTTAATGATCAACCAATTACGAAATATGATTTCGAATCTAGAAAAAAGATGGCAGTAGTGCTAAATAATATTGATGTTTCTGACCCGACAATGGATGTAAGGCTAAATAGCGATATTTTGAACATATTGATCGAGGAGGAGTTATTGAACCAGCATGCTGAAAAAGTTGGCGGAGCAGTGAGTAAAGCTGATCTGGATAATGCGATTGCAACTATCGAGCAGAGGAATAATATGCCAAAAAATGGTATGCGTGCATATCTTACAGAAAAAGGGCTGGACACAGAGAGCTTTAGAAAGCAGATTAAAGGTGAGCTTATAAAGTACAATATTATCAGCTCTCTATCTCAGTCAGTATCAGTATCACAGACAGAGCTTGATGTGGCTCTAATAAATAATAATGATCAAGATTTTGATGTAGAAATATGGGTGTTTACCTCCAGAGAAACCGGTGACAAGTCTTTGAGTCAAATGCAGCTATTAAAAAAACGTCTTGTTTCCTGTAATAAAGTTGAGGACAAGCTCTATACGGATTTTGCTGATGGCGAGAAGTTTGATAGGCCGCTGAAGCAGATGCCAGACAAAACTCAGTCAGTGGTACTTGATACAAAAACCGGTTCTTCAAGCCGTGTGTATAAGGAAGAAAATAAATTCAAGCTGGTTTTTGTGTGTAAGAAGGATCCAGCGATTTCCAGTGGTGATTTAAACAAAATTAAATCATTTCTGTCAAATAAAAAAATGTCACAAAAGGCTGCAAAATTTTTCAAGGATCTAAGAGCAAAGGCCTATATAAAACTGATGATTCCAGGGTAACACCAATTCCCGTTTTTAAAGATTACATCGTTGCTCGTCGTTTGTTTATGAATAATTAAGCGTCGCTTCTTGCGCTTATGTACTATTTAATCTTGAGAACTGGTATAATTTATCCTGGCATTTTGATCAATAAAAACCCGAAAAAAGCTATATATGACACTACCGTCTATTGCCAGACTTGCCAGTAAACACGGCATTACTCCACGTAAGAAATATGGGCAGAACTTTATCTTTGATGAGAGTCTATGTGATAAAATCGTCAGATATGCAGGCATTAACCAGGATTCTAATGTTCTGGAAATAGGACCGGGACCTGCGGGATTAACCCGATCTATTTTAAAAGCATTGCCTGAAAAATTATCAGTTATTGAAACCGATTTCAGATGTCTCCCATTGCTTGAGGAAATTAAGCTTGCATACCCGTCTCTTGAGATTCGGCATGAAGATGCCTTAAAAGTTGGGCTGGCAGACATTGCGTATGGTAAGCCACTGGATATAATATCGAACTTGCCCTACAATATCGGTACTCAGCTTTTAATTAACTGGATATATCAGATAGAGCATGTAAAAAGCATGACGCTTATGTTGCAAAAGGAGGTGGTCGACCGCATTACTTCAGCGCACAGTAAGAAGAGTTATGGTCGTCTGTCAATTATCTGCCAGCTTGTTTGTGATGTGCATAAATGCTTTGATGTAAGTCCAAAGGCCTTTTACCCTGAGCCAAAAATCTGGTCTGGCATAGTGCGCCTGGTGCCTAAATCAAACAGACCTGGAAAAGAAACGTTGCTTAAACTTGAAAAAATAACTGCTCAAACTTTCTCAGGGAGGCGTAAAATGATTAAATCATTCTTAAAAAAAGCTGTGCCGGATGTTGGTGAAATCTTGAAAACTTTACGGCTAGATCAAACATTGCGGGCAGAAAACTTATCGCCGGAAGATTATCTGGCTCTGGCTATTGCTATGTAAGAGTTTTAAATAAGCTAATAAAAAATAGTGGCTACTATTACATGAAAAAAACCAAGAAGTTAGTGAGAATAAATCACGTGGCTTATATGGCTGTCACTTAACCCGAGATTTTCCCCTACCGCATATATTTCTGCATCTTCATCATTACGCAAATCTAGTGAGTTTACCTGTATCATTTCAATTTCTTCAACATTAGCAGATTTTTTGCTGGGGAAAAGATTTGTAAATTTATCCCAAAGTGATAACGGCTTTTGACTATGAGTTTCTTCCGAAGATTGTTTTACCGGTAGTTTAGCAGCTTGCTGTTTTTCCAGCTCTGCTTTTAGCCGTTCGGCTTCCTCTTTTTCCTGTTTTAGTTGTTCAGCTGCTTTTATATGTTCTATGTGTAACGGATTTTCAAGTGATTTTGCTGTTGCGTTCATTCCTTCTGCCAGTGCGTTTAGGTCTTCTGTCGATTTTTCTAGCTCTGCTTGCTTGCCTGTTATTAGTAACTTTTCTCCTTCTTTAATAGAAAGTTGCGTTGTTTCTTCTAGTCTTGTTGTATGCGTGTCGTCTAAGTTTTCTCTTGCTATTTGTAGTTTTATTGCTGCTAATTTTGCTGCTGCTATTGCTTCTTCCAGCTGTTTAGCTGCGTTCTCTCTTTCTTCTGCTTGTTGTTGTCTTTCCAGCTCTGCTTTCAACCGTTCAGCGTTTTCTCTTTCTAGTCTCTCTGCTTCCAGTTTTTCAGCTACTTCTATTTTTCTTAGTCTTTCAGCTGTTTCCTCTCTTTCCAGCCTTTGTCTTTCTTCTTCTAGTTGTTCAGCTAGTAGTTCATCAGCTTGCTGTTTTTCCAGCTCTGCTTTGTGCCTAACTTCTTCCAGCCTTAGCTGTTTAGCTGCTTCCTCTAGCTTAGCCAGTCTATCTTCTTCTGCTTTCTCTCTTTTTAGTTGCTCAGCTGCCTCTTCTTCCAGCCTTTGTTGTTTAGCTAGTAGTTCTAGTTCAGCAGCCTGCTGTTTTTCCAGCTCTGCTTTTAGCCGTTCGGCTTCCTCTTTTTCCTGTTTTAGTTGTTCAGCTGCTTCTTTTTCTAGCCTTTGTCTATCTTCTTCTGTCTGCTCTGCTTCTTCCTCATTAGCCTCATCTTCTATTTTAGCCAGACTTTTTTGCAGTTTCAGTCTCGCTTCTTCTTCTCGTTGTAGCTGTATTGCTGACTTTGACATTACTATTGATTTTGGACTTTCTGCTATGTAGCTTTCACTACCACTGCTTTTGCTCCAGTAATCACTTTCTTCTTTTTTTGATGATTTTCGTGCCTCTAGCTTTAGTCTTTCTTCTTCTGCTAGTTGCATTGCCAGTTCTAATGATTCCTGTTCTAGTCTGTCTTTTTCCGTTTTTAACTGCTCTTTTACCACATGAGGCACTGCCACTTCTTGTTCTTCTACCTGCCCCTGTTGTTTAGCTTTTTTTGGTGTTTCTACTGCTTTTCTTAGTACCGGTTGCCTTTCAATAGGGCTTTCAGTCAATTCTGTTATTTTCGGCGTTTCAGTTACTATAGAAGGAGTAATGATGGTTAAATTAGTTTCATCTGCTGCTGCTCTTTCTCTACTTTTTGAGTTATTACCTGCAACTTCTGTTAGTACTAGTGGTTCTTCTATGCGTATCAGTACCTTTTTTGCTTCTGAGGTTCTAATGCCTGTAGGTTCTTTCTCAGTAAAATCCTTTCTGATTTGTCTCTCAGATGTTTTAACGAATACAGGATCTGACTTTTTAGCTAATTTAGTTTGTGGATTGCTGAGCAATTCCTTTGAAGTGTAAGCATTTGAAATACTATCCTCAAGGTGAACGTTACCTGCAACAAAAGAATTCTCAGCATCCCGTCCAAGGAAATCAATTCTTTTCCTTTTAGTAACAGCAGTAACAGTATCTATATATTCGCGATATTCAGTACTCATAAAATTTCTTTATAATTAATATTATTTTATAAAAATTATGTCGTTTTTATTAGTAAATTCCTTAAGAGATATACACCTTTTTTACTTTAATATACCCCATTGTTAAGCATTATAACAGTATATATGGTAATTGTCAAGTAACAATGTCGCATTAAACGTTTTAAACTTGACAGATCTAATTTTAATTTGTTATTTATTAGTGGGTATGGCTTTAATATTGTGATATATTTATCACGTTTTAGTAACTTTCTGTGTTACCAACAATGTCAATAATGCCGTCCTAGCCCGTCCTAGCTATTAAACTTATATTCCCATCGTATGATAGAACTCAGGGTTATCTTCCCAGTTTTTACTCACTTTTACAAAAAGAAATAAATGCACTCTGCGTCCTAGCAGTTTTTCGATATTGCCCCGGGCTGCAACACCTATTGCTTTAATTCTGCTGCCATTTTTACCTATAATCATATTTTTATGGGAATCTCTTGCGACGATAATTAGCTGACTAATCTTAACAGATCCGTCTTTTTGCTCTTCCCAGTTTTCATATTCCACTGTTAGATTGTAAGGGAGTTCCTGCTCCAGTTGGAGAAATAATTGTTCCCTGGTGATTTCACTGGCAAGGAAACGAGCGGGGAGGTTGGTCATGTCATCCTCCTCGTACGTCCATCCTGAGTTTGTAGCATTGTCTTTTAAATATTCTAAGAAGCCATCTATGCCTTTGCCGCTAAGGGCGGAGATGTTGAAGATTCTAGATGCAGGTGCTGCTTTGTCTAAAAAGCTTATATTATCGATAAAATATTTTGATTTCAGATCAATCTTATTCATCAAAAAGACGATTTTTTTACCCAGGGCAGATATTCTCTTTACGATCTCTCGGGTCATATCATCCAGTTGCGCCGAGCTATCAATAATTAAAGTGATCATATCTGCATTGCCAAGGCTAGACCAGGCGCAGCGTACCATTGCTTTTTCAAGTTTTTTCTTTGGTTCAAAAATACCTGGAGTATCAAATAATACAAGCTGAATGTCACCGAGCGTAACTATACCTGTGATTATAGACCGGGTCGTTTGTACCTTTGGCGTAACTATTGAAATTTTTTGCCCGATAATATGATTAAGTAGGGTTGATTTGCCGGCATTTGGTTTGCCGATTATGCATACAGATAGAGATTTTTTCGATGTAGATTGAGTCACAATTGGTTTTTTTAAAGCTTATCATTAATTTTTTTAAGCAACTTTCCAGCAGCATCTTTTTCTGCTTCTTTGATAGATTTACCCGTGCCGATCTGAGATTGATCAGGCACACTTACGCGTACGGTGAAAATCGGCGAGTGTACTACCCCTTCCTGTTTTATCACCTCATATTTCGGCATAATGTGAGACCTACGTTGTAGCAATTCCTGCAGATATGTTTTAGGATCAGCGGCACTGAAATCTATATTCTCTATATGTTCTGCCCAAAGAGTAGTCACTATCGTGCGTGTGTGGTCGATATTACTATCAAGATATATTGCAGCCAGTAGTGCTTCCATAGTATTTTCTATATTATTGTGGTTTGATCTTCCTCCGGAAGTTTCTTCGCCTTTAGTCATAATAATATGATCTGCCAGACTTATTGTATCTGCGATTTTGACCAGGATATCCCTTGAAACTGCGTATGCCTTGATTTTCGCTATACGTCCCTCTTCGTAATCGGTGAATTTATTAAAGATCATTTCCGTTATAAGGAAACCCAAGATCGCATCTCCCAGAAATTCAAAACGTTCATAGTCACGCTTTAAATTGTCGATCTGTTTTAGCGATGGGTGGCTTAGTGCTTCTTCTAGTAG
This sequence comes from uncultured Rickettsiaceae bacterium, assembly GCA_905479865.1. Taxonomy (GTDB): domain Bacteria; phylum Pseudomonadota; class Alphaproteobacteria; order Rickettsiales; family Rickettsiaceae; genus Megaera_A. The sequence continues at coordinate 58,449 of CAJQOD010000020.1, forward strand.
AGTAGTATCATTGAATTTATAGTTTAGAGCAACTTCCAGTTTAGCAAAATTATTTATCATGGTCGGTATTTGCATCATATAGGTTATAAAATAGCCTGTTGAATCTTATTGATGAAATCCAAATGCCGATCCTTTCTATCTGCTTTATAAAACCTGCGCTAGAGTTCCACAAAGGTTGCTCGGTTGAGAATAGAATAAATTGTCCTTTTGCGATCAGGTTTTTGAAAGGAACAGTACCCAGTTGATATCTGCTGTCTCCTGAATTGTCTCTATTGTCTCCCATAAAGAAATAATGCCCATCTTCAACCGTGTGCGGATCATAATTGCTACGATCTGTATCAAATACATGCTGCAAATATTTTGCTTTATATGAGAAGAAGCTCAGTCCGTTTGGGAGCGTTTCTTTAAACCTGATAAATTTTTGTCCGGCTTCATTTATGTAGCCTCCAACTTCTATCCTTTCGACAGCTACATCATTAATATAAGTTATGTCATTAATAATTTCGATCTTATCTCCAGGTAGGCCAATTAGTCTTTTGATATATCTTTCCTGCATGTTATGCGGAGGGCGCATGATGATAATGTCGCCGCGCTCCGGTTGGTCTGCTAAAATTCTTCCTTCAAACAGGTTTGGATTAAAAGGAATGGAGTAAATACTATATCCGTAATTATATTTAGTTGAGAATACGTAATCTCCTTCAAGGATGGTGCCGTTCATAGAACCTGTGGGAACATAGAATAGTTCAATAATAAACGTTCTAACAGCGAGTGCTAAAATTACTACCATAATTAAGGAGGTAATTTCTGACTTTACGATCCTATGGGATTTATTATTATTAGTTTCTGGTGTGTCCAATGTGATTTTCCAATGTCTTATGTTAAAAACATCGTTATAATATCCTTCAAAGCAAATTAAATCTATATATTTATGCGGATTAATACTAATTTCTCATCGCCTAATTATGATATCAGGAGCAAAAAGGTACAATATATAATAGTTCATTTTACAGAAATGTCATTTGATGGTGCTCTTGATCGGTTGACAGATGCAGCAACGCAGGTAAGCGCACATTATATAATTAAGGAAAATGGAGAGATATTTCAGCTGGTTGCAGATGAAAACATTGCCTGGCATGCAGGCAAAAGTGCCTGGCATGGGGCAGAAGCTCTAAACCAGAATTCAATTGGAATTGAACTTGATAATTTGGGCAATTGTAAATTTACAGAAGCACAAATGCAAGCATGTCTTGCGCTTGGTAATGTGCTGATGAAAAAGTATGATATTCTGCCTGGCAGTTTCATAGGCCATTCAGATGTTGCCCCTGAGCGTAAAATAGATCCCGGTATATTTTTTGACTGGGAATTTTTCGCCAAAAACGGACTGGGAATATGGCATAATCTTCAAGCTCCTGATGAAGCTAAGCAGCTATTTAAGTTTGGCGATAAAGGAGAAAAAATAAAGCATTTGCAGCAAAGTTTAAAAAGGTTAGGTTATGGTATAGAGGATACAGGCATATTTGATGTACAGACCAATTTTGTGGTTAGAGCTTTTCAGTCAAAATTTTATCCGGAAATTATTCACAGGAAAGGGATAGAATTTTATAATAATGATAAATCTCAATATAGTTGGGATTTATTTTCAAAGCGTATTTTGGATAAATTACTGGCATAAAATTCCTCTTGAAGAGATAGCCTATATGTTATATGCTAATGCCCGCTCCTGAAAATTTCAGGAGTAAATTCACACGTATGAGCTTTGTTAGTCTGCTCTATTTGAGTAGTTTTGTAGTTTGTGCGGAGGTATAACTAACAAATATAGGAGATATTATATGTCTAACTTACCTAAGATTAGCATCAGTGATTTGCTGGATGCTGGTATTCATTTCGGTCATAAAACTTCACGTTGGAATCCAAAGATGGCACCGTATATTTATGGCGTCAGGGATCATATCCATATTATTGATTTGCAGCAAACAGTGCCGCTGATGCAGATTGCGCTACAGAAAATTTATGAAACTGTAAAAAATAATGGCAAAGTTCTTTTTGTTAGCAGTAAAATTCAGGCCACGGACTTAATTGCAGAATATGCAGAGAAATGCGGACAGTTCTATGTGAATAATAGATGGCTCGGTGGTATGCTTACTAACTGGGGTACTATTTCAAAGTCTATTAAAAAGCTGAATAACATTGAAAAAATTCTTGAAGATGAAGAGCAAATTGTTACTTTTACCAAGAAAGAAATATTAGAGCTAACCCGTAAAAGAACCAAGTTACTTAGGTCTCTTGCCGGTATCAGAAATATTGGCGGTTGCCCGGATTTGATCGTGGTGATTGATACTAATAAAGAGCATCTGGCAGTTAGTGAGGCTGTAAAACTCGGTGTGCCGATTGTTGCTGTTGTTGATAGCAATTCAAATCCGGATAATATCGATTACCCGATTCCCGGTAATGATGATGCCATTAGATCCATCAGACTTTACTGTAATTTATTTGCAGAAGCTGCTCTTGCCGGTATACAGGATGCGCTAGCTGATTCAGGCGTGGATGCCGGTCTTGCTCAAAAAGTAGAAGATAAGACTCTTGAGGGCGTAACTAAAATTGAAAAAATAGCAAAAGTTTCAAAGGCTAAGCCAAAAATTGAAATTCCTGTTAAAAAAATGGAAGACAAAAAATCTGTAGCTCCTAAAGAGACTGCTGCTCCTAAGAAACCGGTAGCTAAAAAGGCAGAAAAGGTTGAATCTCCTACTGAAAAAGTAGAAGACAAAAAACCTGCAGCTGCAAAAAAAGCCGCTGCCCCTAAGAAGCCGGTAGCTAAAAAGGCAGAAAAGGCTAAAGTTCCTGCTAAAAAAGTGACAGACAAAAAATAAGTAATAAATATGGAGACTGAGTGATGAATATAACTGCAGCGTTAGTTAAGGATTTAAGAATAAAAACAGGTGCCGGCATGATGGACTGTAAGAAGGCACTCGTAGAGGTAAACGGTGACTTTGAAGCAGCAGTTGATTGGCTTAGAACAAAAGGTTTAGCTGCTGCTGCAAAAAAAGCTGGCAGAGTAGCATCTGAAGGTTTGACCGCCACTTGCGTAAAGGAAACCAGAGGTGCCGCAATCGAGATTAATTCTGAAACTGATTTTGTTGCTAAAAATGAGGCTTTTCAGAAGATAGTTAAAGAAGTTTCTGAGCTTGCTGCCGGGCAAGATAACCTAGAATCTTTGAAAGCAGCTATTACTAAATCAGGTAAATCTGTGGAAGATGAGATTGTTGCAAATATTGCAACAATTGGTGAGAATCTAAATCTTCGTCGTATGCAGGTTGTATCTGTTAGTGATGGAATTATTGCATCATATATTCATAATGTGGTAGCAGATGATATGGGCAAGATTTCCGTACTTGTAGCACTTGAATCTACCGGTGATAAGGTAAAATTGATGGAAGCCGGCAAACAAATTGCTATGCATATTGCAGCAGCTCGGCCGGAATGTCTGAATAAAGAATCTGTAGATCCGTCTCTTGTTCAAAGAGAAAAAGATATTTTTACTGAGCAGTCAAGAGCTTCAGGTAAGCCGGATAATATCATTGAAAAAATGATTGAGGGTAGAATTCGTAAATTTCTGGAAGAAATAGTGCTTCTTGATCAGGTTTTTGTCATTGACGGCAAGACAAAAATTTCAGATGTTGTCACCAATCTTGCAAAAGAGCTTGGCACATCAGTTGAACTTAAATCTTATGTAAGATTTGAGCTAGGCGAAGGCGTAGAGAAAGAAGAAAAGAGTTTTGCCGACGAAGTTGCTGCTGTAGCAAAAAACTAGGTATAGCTGATAAAACAACTTAAAGTATATATGCTTCAAAAGCTGAGATCAATACGCAAAAAGTATAAAATAATAATTGCTAATTTAGTACATAAAATAGCTATGCGTCTATACTACGTGTCTAGATTTTTTATATCTATATTAATTAAGTATGCACTTTATTTAAATCCCAACAGAAAGCTTTTCTGGAACAACCTGGCAAAAATGGATTGTCAGGATGCGTGTTTACATAAAACACGGTTTTTTTTGTATGATACCATCCTTGATAAGCATAGTGAAATAGCAGTTGATTATATTAGAATATCAGAATCTAGGGATATTAATTTTACAATGCCTATTGTTAATCCTAAAATCAAACTTTCTCCAAAATATAAATGTAAAGCAATGTTACCCGCTACTTACCTGGCAACAATTAAAAATGCACAGGTTTTTGCTAAAACAGATTTGATAATAGTAAATAATAAAGTTTATTATGATGAAATTGATAGGAATAACATAAACTTATATGCAATCAAATCGCCCAATATAAGTAAAATCACCAAAGACAAGGTTGCAATTAAAATTCCAAGGGGCTTTACAAAAACAATTGAAACAGGAATTCATCTTACTAAAGATCACTCTAAAAACTATTTTCATTGGTTGATTGAGGTTTTACCCAGGTTGAGTCTTACCACTGAAGTAAATAAGGATGTACCGATTTTAGTTAGCAATTATCTTCCTACGCAATTTTATGAAGCATTGGAGGTTTGTAATAAAAATAATAGACAAATAATAAAGTTAAATGCTAATAAAAACCATGTAGTAAAAAATCTTTATTATCCATCACGCCTTTCGATTATAAATGATAATTACGGGCAGCCAATTTATAATAGAGATGCTGTTTATTCACCAAACGGTATAAAGTTTGTACAAGATACTGTATTAAAGTCATTAAAGTGCGGGAATAAAAAAGGAAAAAGGAAAATTTTTATTTCTCGCTCTGGTTCTGATTACAGGCAATTATTAAATTCAAATGAAATAGAAGAGTTTTTAATAGAGAAGGGGTTTGAAATAGTATTTCCTGAAAGTTTATCATTTTCCTCTCAGGTAAGAGTTTTTTCTGAAGCAGAAATAATTATTGGTCAGAGTGGTGCCGGTATGGCAAATTTTATTTTTGCACCAAAGGACTGTAAGGTAATAGTAATGATGAGTGATGTACCAGAAAATAATTTGCAACTGTTCAATGCTCTTGCCACAGCAAGTAATATTCACATGGAATTCATTATAGGAAAGCGTATCTCATTAAAAAGTAAATATACTATCCATGCAGATTTTTCTGTTGATACAATGGTAATGTCTAATTGTTTAGATAAGTTATTGAAGAGTAATAAATGAAGATAATTGGTAAGAATGTTGACCTTGTTGAGGTAAAAGTTGCTGATGCTGAATTTATACTTTCTTTAAGGCAAAACCCAGATCTAAATAAATATTTATCATTTGTAGATAATGATCTTAAGAAACAAAAGCAATGGTTGCAAAAATCAATATTTAATAAGAATGAATATTACTATCTAATTAAAAATAAAAAAAATACACCAGTTGGAACAATAAGAATCTATGATATTAGAAATAATGTTTTTTGTTGGGGGAGTTGGATTATCCTACCGGAGCATAGAAAATATTCTAGTTTAGAATCGATGTTTTTATTATTAAAATTTGCTTTTTTCGATTTGAATCTTTTGGAGACAAATTTTGATGTACGAAAAGACAATCAAAAAGTAATAAATTTTCATTTAAAATCTGGTGCAGTAATAATAGATGAAGATTCACAAAATTTCTTTTTTAACTATAAAAAAGAGTATTTTCTAGATAAATATGATTATTACCGAGAGATAGTAGAGAAAACCAAATCTAATATTAATTAACAATGAATAGACAACAAATTAGTTCACGTGTTTCAGTGGCTATAATTACATATAATAGTGAGAAATTTGTTGTAAAAGCGATTGATAGTGCTTTGGCGCAGGATTATCCCAATATTGAAATTATAATTTCTGACGATGCATCAACAGATAGCACTTTAACACAAGTAAAAAAATATGTAGCCAAGTATCCAGGCAAAATTAGGTTACTAACGTCTAAAAAAAATAAAGGTGCAGTAGAAAATTGGTTTAAATGCGTCTTGGCTTGTCGGGGAAAGTATGTTACCGGTCTTGCAGGAGATGATGAATTGTATCCTAATGCAATATCAAAACAGGTTGCTGTTATGGAAAATAATTCTGAGATAGCTATATGCTATGCAGATGTTTCGGTTTTTCATGTACCAAGTGGAAAGGAAATTTATCGTTTAAGCCAGAAAGCACCGGCTAAATCCGGTGGAGTGGAAATAGCATTAGCTGATTCCATTTATTATTCCCCGACCATGATGTTTCTTAATAAATTTGCACCTAAGGAAAATAGCTTCAAAGAAATTCGACATGCTGCAGATTTGGCTTTTTATAAAGAAATTATGATATTATCGGCGCCAAAAGGTAAAATATATTATTTACCGGAAATTTTATATAAATATCAAAAACATGATTCCAATATCACAGTAACAGGATTTGAATATCACAAGGAGCATATTGAGTCTATAAAGTTATTAAAAATTAAATATCCTAAGTATAGTTCTTGTTTAAATCCGTCTATTTATGATTTTTGTTGTGTTGCTTTTTTTAAGAACATAATAAAATTTAAATATAGAAATGCCGGTTATTTTTTATATGAAGGATTCTGTGCAGCAGGTGGTAATCCATTTAAGCTTTTTAGAGCTCTTATTTGGGGGGTAAAATTTTATTTTAAGAAATGCTTTGAATTGAAGAGATAAGTCTTCTATTGTGCAATATAAGTTATATTTTTGTTATTTTTAGCAGGATTTAGTATATGAAGCGCATATTATATTTTTTATCAATCATTTTGTTGATTGTAGCAGCTATATTGCTTATCAAAAATAATTACCATAAGCCGGTTATTAAAGTAAAGCAACTTAATCAGCTTGGCCGGCCTGGAAAACTCACCTATGCACTCAAGGATATACTCGAAGAACGTTACCGCGTTGTTATAACTGATGTTGACTATGATATAGTAGTTGATGATGTTTTTGGTAGTAAGGATATAAAAAATATAGATAATCCTGACGTCATCAAAATATTCTACACGGCTGAGGCTTATTTACCTAATTTGGATGATTATGATTTGGTTTTAGGTTTTGACCGCATTGATGATCCGAGATATGTCAGATATCCTAATTACTATAATGGATATAAGGATAAGATTAGAGTTACTTCAAAGCCAAGAGCAGGACAGGGAGAATGTAATCCTGAGAAAAAGACGTTTGCCTGTTTTTTAGTTAGTAATGGTGATCACGGTACTATTGGCTATAATGGCAAATCTATAGAAGGTACAAAAGCCCGTGACAGTATGTTCCATAGGCTGTCAGAGTATAAATGGGTAGCAAGTGGCGGAGTTCACTTGAATAATATTGGCGGTCCGGTTCCCAGAAAAAGTAAAAAGACTCAGGAGTGGCTTTCTCAATGCAAGTTCATAATTTCCTATGAGAATCAGTATCATAATGGGTATTTAACTGAAAAAGTATTTCAGGCTTACTTTGGCGGGGCTATTCCAATATATTGGGGCGATGAGAGTGCGGTTTCAGATATCAATAAAGATGCTGTAATTTATGCTGATGATTTTGAGGCAGAAAATGATGTAGTTGAATACGTTAAAAAGGTTGATAATGATGATGAACTATATTGTAAAATTTGGAATCAGCATCTTATGACCAATCCTGACATGAATTATGAAATTGTAAAAGATAAGCTCAGGGGAAAACTCTTTAAGTTAATTGATACCAAACTGCAAAAGTAATACCAATATTTGAAATTGAAATGAGCTATTTTAAACTAGTAAAAACCTTTTACTTTGTCTATCACGTATATAGCTTCATCTTTGCTCAAATGAGGCCCCATAGGTAGGCTTAATACTGCGCTACAAATATTTTCCGTTTCAGGAAAAGACCCTTTTGGTAAATTCAGATGTTCATAAGCTCCTTGTAGATGGATGGGCGCAGGGTAATGTATATTTGTACCAATGCCGATAGAGGTAAGGTAATTTTGCAGTTCTGTACGTTTATCTGTTCGGATAGCAAATACATGCCATACATGACCAGGGTGATATTCTGGTAGAGTTAGGCCATCAATGTTTTTTAATCCGTGCAAATATAACTCAGCAATTTTTTGTCTGCGCGCATTCCATGCATCTAATCGTTTTAGTTTGATCGATAGCACACCGGCTTGTAATTCATCCAGGCGGCTATTGCCTGCCGTAATTTCATGCTGGTAGCGTATCTTGCTGCCATAATTTCTCATCATACGGAGTTTCTCAGCTACCGCATCGCTATTAGTAGAAATACATCCTCCATCTCCAAAACAACCGAGATTCTTGCCGGGGTAAAAGCTAAAGCCGGCACAATCACTAAAGAACCCTGCTTTCTCTGAGTTATCGTTTTCGTAGGCTCCATGTGCTTGGGCTGCGTCTTCAATGATTTTCAGGTTATATTTTTTAGCTATTTGGGAGATTTTTTCCATTGCGCAAACCCTGCCATAAATATGTACTGGCATTATAGCCTTTGTTTTATTCGTTATAGCTGCTTCTATCAGTTTTGGGTCTATAAGAAAATTACCATCCACCTCTACCGGTACAGGTGTAGCTCCAGTTTCTGATACTGCCAGCCAGCTTGCTATGTAAGTAAAAGCCGGAACGATTACTTCGTCATCCTTTCCAATACCTAGAGCTTTAAGGCTCAGGCAAAGAGCATCGAGTCCATTTGCAACTCCAATTACATGTTTTACACCAAGATAGGAGGCAAATTCTTTCTCAAATTGTTCCAGTCTCTTGCCAAGAATGTAAAAACTATCCTGATTGATATCTTGCCAGAGCTGATCAAATTCCTGCTTCAGCTCAAGATAAGCATCTTTTAAATTTAAGAATTGAACTTCCATTTTTTAAACTCTTCGTATGATCTAATATAGTCCTCTTCATCATAGATATCAGAGGCAATGACTATGATGCTGGGATTGTTTCGAAAATTTGTTATTTCACGCCATAACGGTTTTTCAATTAATATACCTTTATCCGGTGAATTCAGGGTGATAATATCCCGGTTATTGCCATCATCCAGGATCAAATCCGCAGAACCATTAGCACAAAAAATGAATTGCTTAAGCTGCTTATGTGCGTGTGCACCCCTATCTTGCTTTAGATCATACAACCAATAGATTCTATTGATAGGGAAATTTATTATTTTTCCTACTTCTATGAATGATAAATTTCCCCTTTCATCTTCAACGCTGGGAGTTTGAATTAATTTATATCCATCAATCATAAGAGATTACCTCAGTAGTTTTTGTATATATTCTCCATAGCCAGACTTGCTTAAGGCCACTCCTAAATTTAAAGCCTGTTTTTTACTAATATAGCCGCAATTATAGGCTACTTCCTCCAGGCAGGCTATTTTATAACCCTGACGTTTTTCAATTGCTGCTACAAAATTAGAAGCCTCAAGCAGGCTATCATGAGTGCCGGTGTCAAGCCAGGCAATACCCCTTCCAAGCAGCTCTATTTCGCATGTCTTCTCATTCAAATAGGATTGAATGACTGAGGTAATTTCTAGTTCGCCTCTTTCAGAAGACGATACTTTTTTTGCCCTTTCTGCTACTGAATTATCGAAGAAGTATAATCCGGTTACGGCATAATTTGATTTTGGATGCTTCGGTTTTTCCTCAATAGATAGCACTTTTTGCCCAGGTAAGGAAATTTCAGCTACTCCATATCGATGCGGGTCTTGTACATGATATCCAAAAATTTTAGCACCAGTTTTTATTTGCGCAGCAGCTTGTAGTTGAGTACGCATGCCTTGGCCATAAAAGATATTATCTCCAAGAATAAGACAAACATTTGAATCGCCGATAAAATTCTCTCCTATAATAAAGGCTTCCGCCAGGCCGTTTGGCTTATCCTGTATTATATATTCAATCGAAATTCCCAGTTTTTGTCCATCTCCCAGCAATGTTTGGTATAATGTTTTTGATTCGGCGGTAGTAATGATCAGTATTTCTCTTATGCCTGCAAGCATAAGAATGGAAAGAGGATAATAGATCATTGGCTTGTCATATACAGGTAATAACTGTTTTGATATAGCCAGAGTTGATGGGTAGAGTCTGGTGCCGGAGCCTCCAGCTAAAATAATTCCTTTCATATAGTAAAAATCAATCTATGTCGTTCTTAAAATCCTGCCGGTACTCAAGCGTGAGGTTATTTAACTACTATTTATATCGTTTGCCCAGCAAAATTTTATACATTCTTCTAAATCTTTCCGCTAACTTTATTTAGTATAATTCTCTACATACCATTTAACAGTTTTTTCAAGTGATTCTCCGAAGGAATATTTCGGTTTCCACCCAAGCTCTCTTGTGATTTTGTCAGGGTCTATAGCATATCTATAATCGTGTCCGGCTCTGTCTTTAACAAAGGAGATAAGTTCAGAGTAATTACCTTCTGCTTTTGGTTTGATGTTATCGAGCAACTTGCAAATCATTCTAGTTAAATCCAGGTTATTTTGTTCGTTACTGGAACCGACATTATAACTCTCTCCCGGCTTGCCTTGCTGGAAAATATCTTCCATAGCGATGCAGTGATCATCAACATATAGCCAGTCTCTGATATTTGCACCATCGCCATAGATAGGAATTTTTTGACCGGCCAAAGCTTTTCTGATAATTGTCGGAATTAATTTCTCATCATGCTGCCAGGGACCATAATTATTCGAACAATTACTGATCACAATAGGCATACCGTATGTATGAAAATAACTTCTTGCTAATAGGTCGCTGGAAGCTTTTGAAGCACTATATGGAGAATTTGGTGCATAAGGCGTAGTTTCTGTGAAATAGCCCGTATCCCCAAGGGAGCCATATACTTCATCTGTAGATACGTGCAAGAATTTTGCATTTTGATAAACTCTATTTAATTGACCATTACCCTTCATCCAGAGGTTTTTTGCGGCATCAAGAAGATTTTGTGTACCTAGAATATTAGTTTCTACAAAAATTTTAGGAGAGGTAATTGAGTTATCCACATGTGATTCTGCAGCCAAATGCAGCACTCCGTTAACTTTGTGCTGTTTAAATATATCCTGAACCAAGGATTCGTCGCGAATATCACCTTCAATAAAGTAATAATTATCGTTATTGATAATTTCCCTAAGACGCGATATATCTGCGGCATAAGTTAGCGCATCTAGGTTGATTATCTTGCTTTGTGGATATTTAAGTACCAGCCTTTTAACTAAGTGACTACCAATAAAGCCGGCTCCGCCGGTGATCAAGATTATATTATTTTGCATTCGTTTATGTACCCAATCAATGTATTATAAAGAATTCATATTATAGTGTTTCAACTTTATTATCACAGCAACTATTCAAGGTGAGAAAAATTTTAACCTAGATTGCTAGGTGAATTTTTTGAATCCGCAGAATAACGTACTGTGAGGATATAAGGGGAAATACTATATCATAGATAATAAATAACGTTTCTAGTTAATTTACGATATATAAGAAAGCTAACTAAAGCTACAATCATGCATACTATCCAGGATTTAATAATTAACATGATATCCGGGAAAGTACCGGTTATTACTAACTCCTGCATTGGTCTGATCACAATAAATATTGGATGTAGTTCGAAGAATATGCGCTTTGATTCCGGGACTAGGCTATAGGGATAAATAATTGGTATTGTCCAATAGACTACTCCAAAAATTACGTTTATAAATTGTGGTATATCTCTGATATACGGGGTCAGAAAAGCTGCCACGATACCGCCGGTGATTACACTGATAATTAGTGGAAGTGATAACACGGGAATAAAAATAATTTTCCAGGAAAATAAATCAGGAAAAGCTATTATAAGTGCAAGATACATTGCTGCAAAAGAATATAACAGAGTATATGCATTGGCCAAAACATCTGAGATTGGAAAATAAGTTTTTGGCAGCAACACTCGTTTTAACACTTCTGATTTTGTGATAAGAGAGTCAGATGCATTGATCATGCTTTGTAGTATAAAAGTCCAAAATGGTAGGGCGCCAACCATGTTTGTTAATATCACCTTGGGGTCATATCTGAGGATAAAACTCATAAAATATGAAATCACCGTGATGTGTATAAAGGGTTGTAGTAAGCCCCAAATGCTTCCCAGGAAAGAATTATCATGTCTTTTTGCTATGGAAATTTTGATCAATAATATGATGGCTTTCCAGTAATTTTTAGAAAGAAAATGTTTAAACATTAATAATTTCCAGAGTTATAAATTGATAAAATTTCATCAGGGATACCATCTTTGATAATCCTGCCATCTTTAATCAGCACGCAGCGATTACAATATTTTCGGATAATATCCTCTTGGTGAGATACTAAAATAGTGATAGGAACAGCATTAATTTTGTTTTTCATAAATTCGAGCGATTTGGCAATAAATTTCCCGTCACCAGCGGCAAATACTTCATCCAGCAGTAATATATCCGTGTTGTGAAATATGGAAGTGGAAAAAGACAGGCGCGATAGCATACCTGAGCTATATGTTTTAACAGGCAAATCAATCTTCTCTCCTAATTCTGAGAAATCTATTACCTGTTGTTCAAGCTCTTTATTGTAGTGATCTAGCATGTTATTATATAACAGGAGTATTTTAATATTCTGGCGACCAGTAAATTCTGGTTCGATACCAAGTCCCATTTCAATGATAGACGTTATGCTACCATTGACTGATACTCTGCCAGTCTTGGGTGGATAGATTCCCGATATTAATTTAAGTATGGAGCTTTTACCCGAACCGTTGCTGCCGATGAGTGCAACTCTATCGCCTTGTCTGCAAGATAGATTCACATCGTTTAATATAGGAATTGCTATGCCAGATACCTTGCCTGGGCGTATGAACATTTGCCTGAGGCTTTGCACTCTTTTGATCGAGTCTATTCCCTCCAGGCTACAATTCTCAATAGTAACTGATACTTCTTGATTCATAAATTAGATAACAGATACTTAAAATATTATGTATAGGAGAACTATATAGTTGTACGTGTATTTTGTAAATACACTGTGTAATAGTTTTTAGTGATTAAAGTTACTACATTCTTGTATCTCCCCTGGAAGTAGATACAAGAATGTAGTAACATCGCTTCTTTAAGATGCGTTGTGTTGATCCTGGAGTTACTCAGTTTCCAAGATGAATCTGCTGCATTTCATCAAGAAAATTCCATAGCAGTTTAGAGCCTTGTATGGCTCCCAACTGTGCTATTTCCTGATCTTCTCTATTCATCTTATTAAGCAGTCCGGCACATTCTTCAGTATGCCACTCATCGGCCTGCATGTGTACTTCGAAGAATTTCAGAGTTTCTGCATTATCAATATTATAGAATTTTTTTAAGCCCTCGATTTTAGATTTTGCCACTTCTGGAGTTTGTCTTTCGTACGCATATAAAGCACCAAGGCCGCTAGCATAACTACCTCTAGTGATATCAAAATACTCATTTACTAATTTTTTTGCAGAATCCAGTTCTTGCGTGCGACATTCTTCTCTATTGCACCCTAAGCCTTCTGCAAATCTCATCCATAATTCCGGGTGATTTTCATCCCCTTGCTCTTCATCTACAAGATTCTCAAGCAAGACTTGTCTATCTTCAATTTTTTCGCATAAAGAGTGGATAGTGCTTATATATCTTGGAAATGCAGCTACATGGCCGTAATATTCTTTTGCATAAATTTTTAGCGTATCAATTGCAAGCTCACCTCTGTTCCATGCCTGATAAAACGGATGTTTAAGCAGATGATATTGATCCAGTTCCTGGTGTAATTTATTTAAATAATTCATAAGTGCCTCATTTAATTTTTGTTATACTGGTAAATAGTGTAGTTTTTATGTTCAATAATTTTTTTAGCTCTCCATTCTTTAATTAAAGATAATGGAAAATATGTATCTCCATCATATTCTTTATGTATGATGGTTAAAAGGAATTTTTCCAGCATATTGGTGTTTAAGAATAATTCTGCAATTTCGCCTCCTCCTATCATATATATATTTTTTTCTTGAGTAAAATTAAGTTTGGTGAGTGCATCAAGAGAACTCACAAACCTGACATGTGCAGTAGAATTGTTCAGCAGTGAAAGATTGCGGGTAAATACGATGCTTTCCCGTTCTTTCAGCAGGTTTAAATGTTTCATTTCATCAAAAGTTTTTCTGCCCATAATTACAGTTTGACCCTTGGTTACTTCCTGAAAATGCTTTAATTCATCATTATATCTCCACGGAATTCTGCCATTTAGACCAATGACCCCACTATCTGTACAGGCCATTATGCCGATTATTTTCATATAGACGACACCTTATCTGCAACAAATAACCTGTAATGATCGCACACATTATGCACTCTGATGTAATCAATTCCGGATTTTGCCAGATTATTGGAAATAGCTATGGTTTCAAGGTCTCTAGCAGAAGCTTTGCCATCAAAAAATCCTTGTATAAATGATTTTCGTGAATGTCCGATCAAAAACCGGACTCCATTTTTCCGTAAGTTTTTTATCTCTTTTATAAGTGCCAGATTTTGATATATTGATTTGCCAAAGCCAATGCCCGGGTCTAGGATCAAATCATCAGCACTAAATCCACAGCGCAGCATTTGTTCCAGCATTTGCTCGCTCCATCTTTGTAAGTAATTTATAAAATTTGAATCGTGAGGTAATATTTTATTCCTGTCTGGCGGTACTGAAAGTGAATGCATGGTGAGTATTTTAGTACCTGATGAGGCTATTTCTTTTAAAATATCATCATCCAAATTACCGGTAACATCATTGATCCAGTCAACTTGATAGTTTTTGAGAATTTTTCTTATCAGTTCGGGGTGATAGCTATCTATACTTATTTTTGCATTTATCTCTTTGAGACCATCTAATACAGGCGTTAAACGTTCATATTCCTTTTCCGGCCCGATGATTTCTATGCCGCCAGGCCTTGTCGATTGCGCACCGATATCAATTATTTCCGCTCCGTCCGTAACCATCTTATAGGCATTTTTTATGGCTATTTCAGGTTCAAAATTCTTACCGCCATCTGAAAAAGAATCTTGCGTGATGTTTAGAACTCCAACAATTTGTGGTTCAAGTGTAAATGCGTTTGCAAACAGATCAGTACAGTCAATTTGCTCATGAGCATATTCATCAGCTCTGACGAATTTGCCGTTTACTTGTAGTTTGGGCATATAATTTTCCGGCATTAGACCAAGTAAATGTATAAGGAAATCTCTATTTAATAACTCGGGGTGAGGTGTTTTTAAGCCGGGACTGGAAATATTTTGATCATTATAAATTATAATGTCTAAATCAATTATCCTGGGCGCCCATTTTTTAGCACTTAAGTCTCTGCCTAATTGCTGCTCTATGTTCGTTAGGTTTTTGAGCAAATTTTCAGCTGATAATTTAGATTTTCCGGCAATCACCATGTTTAAATAGGGTTTATCCCATTCCGTTGGGACTCCATCTTTTAAGAGAGCCTTTGTTTCAATAATTATCGATTCGTAAGTATGTTGTAGGATATCGGTTTTTAACAATTCAACCGCTTTTCGCAAATTGGAAAGTCTATTACCCAGATTTGATCCAAGACTTATATAAATCATCAAATCCTCCTGGATTTATCCGTAATAAGTGAAAGATACGCCGCCGTGAATATCGGGTACCGGCGGAGATAATTTGACTACAGTGACTGCTAAAGATGCATCGCTAAAGCCTTTTTGCTCAAGGCTGGTATTTAAAATATTATGTACATAAGCCGCAAGATGTTCAATCATGTTGTAGCTTTTACTTCCTGCAGCTTCTTTAATTAAATCAGTAGCTTTTGCATAGCAAAAACCATCGTTTAAATCATCGCTTGCGGTTGCTTTTGGATTTTCAGAAAAGGTAATGCATATATCGAAAGAAATGCATTGAGCGTGATGTCTTTCCTGTATGGAGCATCCCAGATGTACCCAAACTCTTAGATCAGAAATTATCAGGTTGCTTAAGTTGTTGCTGAAGATAGGCCTCTTATTCGCGATTTGGATTATCCTAGAATAAGACATAATAATTATATGTCAACTAAAGCAGGCTGTGCAGAGAGAACTTGACTAAAAATCAGGTTGCAACTAGACTCTCAGCAATAATTTGCAAGTTATGTGTGGAGTTATCTTATGAAAACACTATCTAATAAAATTCAATCTATCATTAGTTATAAAATATCAAGAGTGGCACTTGGCATTTTGCTAATCTTTCTTTCCGCACAAGTGCGAATTCCACTGGAACCTGTGCCGATCACTTTATACAGTGTCGGCGTATTACTCCTGGCTCTTTGCTATGAAAAGAAGGAAGCCATGCAATCAATCATCGGTTTTGTAACCCTTGGTGCCTTGGGCGTGCCGATATTTTCAGGATTTAGGGCAGGGCTAACGGTATTGATGGGAACGTCAGGCGGCTATATATTCGGTATGATCCTATGTGTGTATGTGGTAGCTACATTGCGGGAGAAATTTGGTGAAGATAGCTGGTTAAAGCTAATAATATACAGTGTTGTTGGTTCTTCCTGTCTCTTTATAGTTGGACTGCCGCAACTTGCTTTATTTGTTGGCGTTGATAAAGCTTTTGAGTTTGGTCTATATCCGTTTATAATTCCAGGAATTGTCAAGGCAATATTTACCGGTGCATCAGTGAATTTACTTAAGAAACGTAAGCCGTGGAAGAAGTAATTAAATTCAGGCCGCATCATTTCATGTGTACACTTGGCTTTCGCGGTAAAGGGTACTCGGCGGGTTTTGTTAGAAACTACAAAAAAATTGTTCAAACACTAATTGCAAATGAAGATGCTCGCATTGAAGTGGTTGAATACATGGATGATGTGTGTACGGCATGTCCAAATAAAATTGATGAAATCATTTGCAAGACGCAAGATAAAATCACTAAATTGGACATTGCGCATAGCAAGGCACTGAAGCTAAAGCCGGGTGAAATTATGAGCTGGCGGCAAGCTAAAGCCAATATCAAGAAACAGATGAGTATAGAGAAATTTCACCGAGCTTGCCAGGGTTGTTCCTGGAAAAAATATGGTGTTTGCGAGCAAGCCCTTGAGGATTTATTAAATTCAGACTAGCTATTTTCTATATAATTGAAGTGCCTTTTTTATAAATTATGCTACTCTTTAGCGAGAAGTTGAAATAAATTTAATCATTCATTATGACATTAATTGATAATAAAACTGAACCTGAAAAATATGCCAAGCTATATTCTATTGAGAGTTCAAAGACCACGCCTAAGGATTTGGCATTCAGAGATTTGCCTCAATTATTTAATAAATATCATGTAGGTAACAATGCTCTGGATTTCGGTTGTGGAGTTGGAGAGTCCACATTATTTCTGAAATCTCAGGGGCTAAAAACCTGCGGAGTTGATATAAACGCAGAGATGGTGGCAATTGCTAAAAAAAACGACCCAAACGGGGAGTATGTAGATATCTCGCATGCTAAAATTCCTTATGAAGACAATACATATGATCTTGTTTTTGCCAGCTTTGTATTGTTGGAGATGAGTTCCCTTGAGCAAATACAGGAAGCATTAAATGAGATGTCACGCGTCCTAAAACACAAAGGAGTTTTTATAGCTATTTTGGATAATGAAAATATGTACAAGTATAATTGGAAAAAAATAAATACTAATTTTCTACAAAATAAAAATTTAAAAAGAGGTCAAAAGGTGCGGGTAGAATTTCTTGATAAAGGGTTTTCCATCGAAGATTATTATTGGCCGCAGGAAGATTATATAAGAGTTATGGATAATGCAGGTCTTAACTTGCTTGAAATACATCGGCCATTGGGGCTAGAAAGTGACGGTATCGATTGGGAAGATGAAATATTCGCTTCCCCAATATCTGTATATATTACATCAAAGAGTTAGATTACTTCTTTTTAGAATTCGGCTGTTGTGCTTTTTTCTTTGGATCATCAATATTAATCAGGCTTTTACGATTTAAAGGTAGTTTCTTTTTATATTGCTGCTCTTTTTTCAAATAGTTCTGACTAGCCTGAGATAATTTTCTATATAGCAACTTCTTCTCTTTGTTCAGCCTGGCTATTTCCTTTCTAAACTCTATTACCTCATCCCTAATTTCTGGAGGAATTGTGGCAACATACGCTTTGTAGTCATCTATTACTTTTTGAAATTCAGCCGGTCCCCGCAGCTGCGCCTTTGGTTTTGTGTTTTTCTTTTCTGCTGCTGTAGCACTTGCAAATAAAATTAACAACAAACATGCCGTGACATTTTTTATCTTATTCATACAACTCTCGCTGATTTAAATCTATTGAACAAAGCCCAACTAATTGATATATCATCTAGTATCAAAACTAACCTTATTATAAACAGTGAACAACCCATTTAGTCAACCAAAAGTTACGCATAAGATTCGCTTTATTACAAACCACAAATCTATAGAGCTTTTTGAGAATTTTTTCCCGGAAGATATCCCGGGAATCAGTATCTGTGAAGTGGAGTCTGTGACAATTGATCCACAAGATGACGATCTATGGAGTTTTGAAGTATATCTGGCATTTAAGCCTGATTTAAAGAGTCTGCGAGATGAACTAACCATCTATGCTAATGAGAATGGAGCTTTACTTGCCTCGAAAATTACAGCAGAACTTATAGAAGACAAGGATTGGGTGATTGAATATCAAAAACAGCTAAAACCCATTGAAATAGGTAGATTCATAATTACTTCAAGTGTACAAAAAACAACATACCCTAAAGATAAAATTCCTGTTTTTATCGAAGCCTCAAGAGCGTTCGGCACTGGTGATCATGCTACAACATCATTATGCATAGAAGCTATGGAGTTACTTGAGAAGTTTAACTGCAAAGATATCTTCGATGTTGGTACGGGTAGCGGGATACTCGGTTTTACTGCTGAAAAAATATGGCTTAAGGCAAATATCCTGGCTTGTGATATCGATGAAGTCTCAGTAAAAATTGCAAAGGACAATCTGAGTTATAATAATTCAAAAATTCAGTTTTATCAAAATACGGAAAATAATCTAAATATTCCCAGCTTCTGGAAACAAAAATTTGATCTTATTGTCAGTAATATACTGGCAAAACCGTTAATATCATTGGCGCAAATTTTTAAGAATATCTCGCACCCGGAAAGCAGAGTGATATTATCCGGTTTCCTGGATTATCAGAAAGATGAAATTGTCGATGCGTATCAGTTAGCAGGGTTTGTAGTTGAAAATTCATTATATCAGGAGAAATGGGTAACTTTAATACTCAAAGTAAAAGAAAGTTAACCAAAATTATTGACTTTTTGGAGAAGTTTGTATATGATCCCGGCATAATTTGAACTTTAACTAAAATGCGATTTAATAATGGAAAAGACTGACTTTCTATCAGAACTAAGAAGAATATTTTGGCCAATTGAATGGTATGAAAATAAAAAGTTCATTCCAATGGCTTTAATGATGGCTTGCATTCTGTTTAATTATGCAACTCTCAGGTCTGTTAAGGATGGTCTGGTTGTAACGCATATTGGTCCTGAGGCAATTAGCTTCCTTAAGACTTATATTGTATTGCCGTCGGCTGTAATTATGATGATAATTTATGCTAAATTATGCAATGTGATGAGCCAGCAAAAAGTCTTCTACACCGTAACATCTTTCTTTATAGCGTATTTTACATTTTTTACTTTTGTGCTATACCCAAATCCTGAAATGTTCCACCCTGCAGCCAGTACAATTAATGCATTGGTGGATGAGTATCCAAACTTGCAATGGTTTATCAAAATTGGTGGAAATTGGAGCTATGCGTCATTTTATACAATGGCTGAAATGTGGGGTAGCATGATGCTTACACTGCTATTCTGGCAGTTTGCTAACCAAATCACCAGGACTAGTGAAGCAAAGCGTTTTTA
The DNA here is from genome assembly GCA_905479865.1 of uncultured Rickettsiaceae bacterium. GTDB lineage: Bacteria > Pseudomonadota > Alphaproteobacteria > Rickettsiales > Rickettsiaceae > Megaera_A. The sequence continues at coordinate 78,310 of CAJQOD010000020.1, forward strand.
TTCTATGTTTGGACTACTTGGTAATGTTGCGCTACCGCTTGTAGCTGTGACTTTCTATTTCCTGCTTAGTGAAGACACGCACATTGTTGCAGAAGAAGTAAAACTGATTCCGGTTTTATGTGTAACTATGATAAGCGGGGCATTCATATTATTCTTGTATTATTGGATGAATCACAATGTTCTTACCGATCCGAGACTATATGATGCAGGAGCAGTCGGATCTACAAAGAAGAAAAAGGCAAAGCTAAGTCTTGGTGATAGCTTCAAGATGATCTTTACTTCTAGATATCTTGGTCTGGTAGTAATGTTGGTGCTTTGTTATGGTATTTCCATAAACCTGGTTGAAGGTATCTGGAAATCAAAAATCAAGGAACTGTATCCAACTGTTGAAGCTTATACTTCCTACATGGGTACGTTCCAGGCCTATCAGGGTTTTGCTGCCATTTTCTTTATGTTAATTGGAAGTAATATTTTACGTAGAGTTTCCTGGTCAACAGCAGCTACATTCACGCCTGTTATGATTTTATGTACTGGTCTTGCTTTCTTCTCATTCATCATATTTGATGACAGTATGGGTTTGCAGATTGCTGCATTCTTGGGAACAGGTCCACTTGCGATGGTTGTTATGGTCGGTATGGCTCAGAATGTTTTAAGTAAAGCTACCAAATATTCTCTTTTTGATTCAACAAAAGAAATGTCTTATATTCCTCTTGACGATGAAATGAAAACCAAAGGTAAAGCTGCTGTAGATGTTATCGGCGGAAGGTTTGGCAAGTCAGGCGGTGGTATCATTCAATCTACTTTCTTTATTGTGATGCCTACATACACATTTTCTGAAGCGACTCCATTCTTTGCAGCCATCTTCTTTGTTGTGGTGATATTATGGATATTTGCCGTTAGAGGTCTTGGTAAGGAATACAATGTAAGACTTGCTGAAAATGAAGTAGTTGCTTTAGCGGTATAATCAAAACATATTTGGCTTGGGTAGTGAACTTAATTGTGCTACCCAAACTTCAAGTCATATAAGATGTTATGATGAAAATTATTGAGATTGTTCCGTATAATCGGCTTTGGCCTTTCTGGTTTCAAGAAGAACAGGATGTACTTACCAAAGATCTTGCTGATAATTGTATCGCTGTTCATCATGTAGGGTCTACATCCATTCCGCATTTATATGCAAAACCAAAGATAGATATTATTGTAGTTGTAAAGGTTCAGAGTAATGCTCATGCTTCTCTTGCAAAGTTGGGTTATGAATATAGAGGTGAATTTAATATTCCACTTCGATATTTCTTTAGAAAAAAACAGCCATTCAACATCAATCTTCACCTTTATCAAGAGGGTAATCCAGACATTGAACTCAATCTTTTATTCAGAGATTATTTAAGAAACTCTGCAGCAGCACGTGATGAATATAGTTCTTTAAAGCAAAGGTTACTTGAGAAAAAAGAATCACATGAAAAAAACGAATATCAATTAACCGGCTATAATTTGGGTAAAGCTGAGTTTATTCGAAACATACTAATGCAGGCCGGGTATGATGGGCTTAGCTTCAGGTTTTGCTCGCACCATTTCGAATGGGAATCATACAGGCGTATTGGTCGGGAGCAGATATTTGAACCGTTTGGCAAAGTGTATGACTCGAATCATCAAAATTTTTCTCAACCCAACTATTATCATTTCGTTTTATATAAAGGTACGGAAATCGTATCAATAGCAGAGATGTATCTGCCAGATAACAATGTACCTATGATAAAATATATCGCTACTGATGAACCTTATACGAAGCAGGGATATTCATCACATCTTACCGAATTGATCAAGAAATGGGTCAGAACCTTAACATAAGAAATTTCCAAGCTCTTTCTGTCAATATTTAAACATCCAAATTGGCAACATTCAAAGCATTGGCATTGATAAACTCTCTGCGAGGTTCAACTACACTACCCATCAGGGTTGAAATAATTTCTTCCGTATCATCAATATCATCAACCTTGATCTGTAGTAGTGTACGTCTTTCATGGTCAAGCGTTGTTTCCCATAATTGCTCTGCATTCATCTCTCCCAAACCCTTAAAGCGCTGTACAGCTAGGCCTTTTTTGCCACTTTCAATAATTAGCTGAAGCATTTTGCCAGGACGATTCACTTCGTACATCTGATTTTTGACATTCAGGATGCATTTTCCAATGAAAACTCTTTCTAATGATTGTCCCAGCTTACCAAGGGCAACAAACTCGGGAGATTCAACTTGTTCCAGGTAAATGACTTTGCTGTTCCTAACCCCACGTACAAAGCGGAAAAACTCAATTGATTTTTCATTAACATTTACTTCCCAATCAGTTTTATCCGGCTCTACTGCACCTAAATTAAGAGGAGATAATGCAGCACTTAATTCATCTTTTTTAGTAGGTGAAAATGCTCCGCTTTGCAATAAACTATTTATTGCCAGGCACTCGGCAATTTCCGGATCAAACTTCTTGGCAAGCGATGTTAGAGTATCCACAAATTTGGTGATCTGACCAATAACATCTTTTAGAGCGGTTCCAGAAAGTTCCTCTCCATTTGCCAGTTGAATTGAACTATCGCTTAGTGCGCCGTTAATCAGGTATTCCTGCAGAGCTTGCTCGTTCTTCAGATATATTTCTGTGCTACCGCGTTTGATTTTATAAAGAGGTGGTTGCGCAATATACAAATATCCTTTGTCAATAAGAGGTTGCATGTGGCGATAGAAGAAAGTTAGCAGCAGGGTTCTAATGTGCGAACCATCAACGTCCGCATCAGTCATTATAACGATTTTATGATACCTTATTTTTTCAGCATTAAAATCTTGTCCAATACCGGCTCCAAGTGCGGTAATCAGAGTGCCAACCTGTTCAGAACCTAGCATTTTATCGAAGCGTGCTCTTTCTACGTTCAAAATCTTGCCACGCAGCGGTAGAATAGCCTGTGTTTTACGATCACGTCCCTGCTTGGCTGTGCCGCCCGCAGAGTCTCCCTCCACAATGAATAACTCAGATAATGCCGGGTCTTTTTCCTGGCAATCAGCAAGCTTTCCTGGCAGGTTTGAAATCTCTAAAGCAGATTTACGTCTAGTAAGCTCTCTGGCTTTTTTTGCAGCCTCACGTGCGCTTGCAGCTTCAACAACTTTACCCACGATCAATTTAGCTTCATTTGGATGCTCTTCGAACCACTCAAGAAGTTTGGCGTATACTGCGGACTCAACAACTGGACGTACTTCTGAAGATACCAACTTATCTTTAGTTTGTGAGGAGAATTTTGGATCCGGAATTTTTACAGATAACACACATGCAAGACCCTCTCTTGCATCATCACCAGACAGGGAAACTTTCATTTTTTTGCTCATGCCGCTTTTGTCTGCATAAGAATTAATTACCCGAGTTAGAGCTGTTTTAAAAGCTGACAGGTGTGTCCCACCATCACGTTGTCTGATATTATTTGTAAAACATAGAATATTTTCGTGATAGGAATCATTCCATTGCATTGCAAATTCCAATGTAATTCCCTTGTCCTTATCTCCAGCATGCAGGGAAATACATGGATGAAGAGAAGCTTTGCTACGATTAATATATTCAACGTAAGCTTGCACACCACCATTATAGCAAAATTCTATCTCTTTCTTTTCTTCGTATCGGTCATCGGTTAGAAGGATGTGTACACCGGAATTCAGGAATGCTAATTCACGTAGCCTGTGCTCAAGGATGCTAAAATCAAACTCCATGATTTTAAAAATCTTTGCAGATGGCATGAAAGTAACTTCCGTTCCTTTCCTGTCGCTATTTTCATTTTCCATGCGCAACGGAAATTCAGTTTCACCACCTTTAAATCTAATTAAATATTCTTTCCGATTTCGCCAAATACGCAGCTCCAGCCAGTCAGAAAGAGCATTAACTACCGAGACACCAACGCCGTGCAGGCCACCTGATACTTTATATGAATTTTGATCAAACTTACCGCCGGCATGTAGCTGTGTCATAATAACCTCAGCTGCCGATATACCTTCACCTTCATGAATATCTACCGGTATACCGCGGCCATTATCATTCACAGTTACAGAACCGTTTTTGTTAATGATGATTCGAACCAGATCACAATGCCCAGCCAAGGCTTCATCAATTGCATTATCAACTACCTCATACACCATGTGATGCAGACCAGAGCCATCATCAGTATCTCCGATATACATACCAGGCCTTTTACGGACAGCTTCCAAGCCTTTTAATACCTTGATAGAATCAGCCGCATATTCTTCGACTTTCACTTCGTTTGCTATATTTGACATGGATATCCCTAACGTGATAAAAAATAATGCAATCATCATACAACACAAGCATAATTTTTTAAAGCAAAACTTAGCCTAAACTACTGGAGAGATTTATGACAGAACTTACTTTTAAACAGTTAGATGTAGCCATTGATGAATATGATCTGGTTCTATTTGATCTTTGGGGAGTCATTGTTGAGGGTGGCAAGACTTATCCGGGTGTTGTCGATGCGATAAATCGAATGATTACAAAAACAGATATTATGTTTTTAACCAATGCTCCAAGGCCTGCATTTAAAGTTGCGGAGGATTTACGAAATTGGGGAATATCGCAAATTGTCGAGGAGATGGTCGTTACTTCCGGGGATATAGCGCACCAGATGATCCAAGAACACCGTATATCTCTTGGTGGGAAAGTGCCAACCATATATCATCTTGGTGCAGATCGTAATGAAGATATATTAACTGGACTTGACAATGTTCTGACAGATAATTTAGCAACTGCTGATATATTGCTGCTTAGCCTATATCGTGATGAGCATGAGGATATTCATGAGTTTGATCATTTATTAGAGCAAGCTGCGCAAAATCATGATTTGCTAACAATTTGCTCGAATCCTGATACAACAATTCCAAAGCATGGTACGCTGCGTTATTGTGCGGGTTATTTTGCCAGTATTATAGAGAAATTTGGCGGCAAAGTTATATATACAGGCAAACCGAAAAGTGTTGTTTATGATTCTGTGCTACGGAAAAAGAAAGGCATAAAAAAAGACCGTATATTGATGGTAGGCGACACATTTGAGACAGACATTATGGGTGCCAATAATGCAGGTATTCACTCGGCGTTAGTGCTGTCTGGAAATTCCGTGCCTTTTCACAACATGCACAAATCCATGGATGATAAATTATCCGCACTCTACGTGCGCGCTAAAGAAATAGGCGTAATGCCAAGTTTTGTTACTAATATTGTCTAAATTATGCCTGATGCAACACAAGAATTTACTTTAAAAAGCGAGCAGGACTCCAAGAAATTAGCACAGCAATTGGCCAATGACCTTAAGCCCAATGATATCCTAGCCTTTAGCGGTGATTTAGGTTCGGGCAAAACCTTTTTGTGCCGTGAAATCATCAAAAATTTATGTGGCAGACAAACAAATGTGACAAGCCCTACTTTCAATTTGCTGCAAATTTATGAATATAAAAATTGTTCGATTTATCATTTTGATTTATACAGATTGAAACATTCTTCTGAAATTTATGAACTTGGAATCGAAGAAGCTTTTTCCGGCCATATATGCCTTATTGAATGGCCAGAGCTTATAATTGCAATGCTTCCTAAAGATACTATGCATATCAATATCGAGATAACCGGCAACACTTGGCGAAAAGTTTTTATCAAAAGATGCTAACTTATAATTGGTTCTGCAAGAAATAGTTGAATTGCCATACAAAACTTAATACCATCAATAGTAATATTTTATTGATATGTGGATATTATGGCAAAAAATGACTATCAAAATGCTTCGAGGCAACAACGTAGACTGGCAGAACAATATCTAAAAGCACATCCTGAACTTAAGAATACCGATATTACCACTTTATCAACTAAAGAATTTGACTTGATCAAAGCAATGCATATAGAGGTAAACGTAACTGATCATATATTAGGTCCCACAGAAAAACAACTTGAACGCGCAGAACAATATCTAAAAGCACATCCTGAACTTGAAACTACTTTTGAACAATTATCTGATAAAGAAATTGGTGTTATAGATGCAATATACCGAAATTCCCAAACCACTGTGCAAACGCCAGAAGTGGTTACCGAACAAAGCAACACACCAACTCTGGAGCAGGAACTACAAGCAGAAATTGCAAAAAGAGTACAAAGGAGACAGAAAACAGTCAATAGTCAAGTAATTGAACAACAACCTAAACTTTCCGTTCAAGAATTGATGAAACAGGAAGCTGCCAAGCGCAGAACAACAATGGGTTATAATGAAGAAGATACAGAGCTTGAAGAGGAAAGCGTTGTAAAAAAGCCTTCTGTGGAAAACGAACCTGAACTTTCCATTCAGGAACAGCAACGACAGAAAAGCAATCTTGCGCAAGATAGTGTAATTTTTGGCTCTAAGAATGATCCTAAATTATCCGTTACAGTTAGTGATGTAGTTGACCCAATTACCCAGGCAATTCGCAATGAAGTTATTACAACTCAACAATTATTATTGCGGGAAGAAATTGCCAAGGGTATGGAAGAAGGCTCTGCACAAGACGCTTTTCGAGGACAAAACCTTACAGCTCTACGTTCATATCTTGCTAGCGAAAAAGGCAGGGAAGCTGTAACCCAGGTGATGCAAAATCCTGAGATGCAGTCTCAGATGCATAAGATTGAATCAGCTGGATATAAAGCCGTGCATAGTAAATTCCAGGATAGTTTCCGTAATGTAGATTGGGGGCAGCTTGGAGCAAATAAAATCCGCACTACGGAAATTACCAATGATGCAGGAGAAGCTGTTTGTACGCTCAAAGAAACCACCATAGATGCTGCGCCAACAAAGTTAGCCTTAGATAATGGAAAAACGATCGAGGTCAAAAACTATAGACAAATTGATTTTCCAAAAGAA
>CAJQOD010000021.1 GCA_905479865.1 uncultured Rickettsiaceae bacterium
AAACGCTGCAAAAAAATGGACAATGCCGATCAAAAATTGGCCACTTGCGTTGAATCAGTTTGAGATTTTATGTGGTGATTTTAAGCAGGAATTATTGGAGCATAAATTTTAGCACTTACACAAAAAAACTGATTGACTCGAAATATCCAAACAAATTGGTAATTTATTTAATGAAAGATACTCTATTAACCTCCATAGCGATATTTTAGATACGCCTGAGTTTTTCTGGCGTAGACCAAGCTATGAACCATTATATTTGATGACTGCTGAATTTCAAGATATCAGCGTACGGCAAGGTATTTTAAACCACCGATTAGATATGATACAGGAATTATACAATATTTTATCCAATGAACTAAATTATAAACATTCTTCCAGAATTGAAATTACAATAGTTATTTTAATTACTATAGAAGTTATTTTAGCCTTATTACATAATCACGTAATTTTTTAATAACATAGGCTATCGTTTGGTTTTGTTCATTTTTTAGTACTCTTGCTTATACAAGAATACATTGTTGCGTATTACACTCGGTCTTGTTGATTATTGTTATAAGTTTAGTTGTCGCTAATATTTTCTGTCATAGGTTATTATAAAAAGTAGCCAATTAGCATAATGTAACAGGTTTAATTATTCTCTTTTTAATTTCTTCATCTTCATAGTAAAAAAGTTTTTTTGAAATTATTGGCTTTTTATCATCTCTCAAAATAATTTGTGAATCTGAATGTAGATTAATAATTTTTTGCCATGACATTAGTTCTGTATTGCTAGATTTATCAAGACAGAGTTGAGATATTTTATTTGCAGTTTTATAGCTTCTAGCTGCAAATGCTATTTTTGTACTACAATCTGATATTATGCTACTGGCAGCAATCTCTCCATAGGTTTTTTCTATCTTTTCAATATCTGAGGTAATTAAAAATAGTTTAATTCTGTATCCTCTAAAATAAGGCATACAAGATGCAAATGCTTCTAATTTTCCGACAGAATAAAATTCATCCATAAGCAGGCATACTCCCTTATTTTCTTCGCCATGTCCCAGTTTTTGTGCAGTTGTCATAAGTCTATCAGCAACATGTTGATAAAAAAACTGCATTATTGGCTGTAGTCTATTGATATCTGCAGGATTAACTCCAACATAAAGAGTAGTCTTATTCTTTTTAAAATCAGCTATATCAAAATCTGATGCTGAAGTTGCATAATCTACCAATGGATTCTTCCATGGCACCAAATAATTATTTAAAACCCTAATAATAGAATTTTGTTCCTCTCTATCTTTTTTAAGAAATACTCTAATTTGCTGATATGCGAATGGATGTAAGTTGTCTTTTAATTTATCAACATTAGATAATTCTTCAATTAAATCACCATCTAACATTCTAGCAATCTCACCAAACGACTTAGTTCTTGTGGTATTGACATAAAGATAGAGGATAATTGAGGTAAGCAAGGTTTTTGCAGAAGTGGAATAATCTATAGTATTGCCAATCAGAAGATGAACAATTTTTTGAATATCATCTATAATTCTATAATGGTCCTGGCTGATAAAATCTAGTGGATTATATCTATTGGTTTTCTCTTTTGCTCCAAGTGGATTCCAAACAAAAATCTTGTGTCCGGTAGAGGCTCTATAGCCACTTGTAAGTTCATAATTTTCCATCTTTATATCATGAACGATTACAGATTCTTCAAATGTCAAAAGACTAGGCAGAACAAAACATGTCCCTTTACCAGAGCCATGAGGAGCAATCAACAGTATGTGTTTATAATCTTGATTGTCTGAATATAGTTTTTTACCATCATTATCTAATCCTAGCAGGATATTATTTTTAGAACTCATTTCATTTAAATATTTATTAAAAAAAAGGTGATGAATTATAATTTTCAAAATTCATATTTAGTGTATAGAAAAAATTATGCAACATATTTTTTATTGTAAAGTCTCTTTATTGTTTAGCTCTGTTCAAATGCATTTCAGCAAAATCCCAGTTAATCATATAATCAATAAATGCTGAAACATAATCCGGGCGTTTGTTACGATAGTCAATATAATATGCGTGTTCCCAAACGTCACAGGCAAGTAATGGTGCTAGATTTTGAGAAATAGGGGTTTCTGCATTAGCTGTTTTGATAATTTCCAGTCGCTTGTTATTATAGACAAGCCAAGCCCAGCCGCTACCAAATTGCGTAAGAGCAGCCTGTTTAAATTGTGAAACAAACTCTTCATAAGAACCAAAATCCTGTTTAATCTGTGTAAGCATAACGTGTGATGGTTGTCCACCACCATTTGGTTTAATTGAATGCCAAAAAAATGAGTGATTCCAGATTTGTGCAGCATTATTAAAAATTGTAATATTTGTATTGTTTGAGACGGCAATGATTTGCTCAAGGTCCATATCAATCATTTCCTTATTATCCTGAAGCAGATTATTAAGATTCGTCACATACGCATTATGGTGCTTTTCATGATGAAATTCAAAAGTTTCAGCAGAAAAATGCGGGATAAAGGCATCTTTGGCAAAGGGAAGTTTTGGTAGTTCAAATGGATATTTTTCTTGATTGGATTGATCGCAATATGTCATTTTATTCTCCTTGGTTTAATTTATACGGCGCCACATACAGCACGCATTTCTTCAATATCTCCGCTACAATGTAACACTATGTCGCAACCGGCTGTTAGAGTCATTGTAGTTACTTTACATAAACTTTCAAGAAATTCGGGTTTTATTTCTTCTAATTTCTTTTGACAAATTTCAATCATTAAAGTGTTACCAACCTGATTGGTACTAATACCAAATAGTTTTTCAAGAGATTCTGAGTATAATTCTTTCCAGTGAACTTCAGTTTCAGCGAGTTTAATAATTTTCTTCAAAGTCGCATTTTTTTTGCCAATCATGCCGTGCAGGGCATACATACAGAGATCATCGGAGACTAGCTTACCCTTAAAACCAATATTATTACGTATATATTGAATCACAGTAGGTGAGGTAGTTGCAGTAAGATTTGGGTCAAGTGCTGTATATATGATGTGTGCAGTCATACCCCAAACTTTTTCTTCTGCTAGTTCCTTAAAGACTTTAAAATCAGTTTGTTCCAGTTTTTCAAGTTTGGTTTCAACGATTGGCAGATCAAAATGACTATCCACCATGGCTCTGCCATGCCCAGGTATGTGCTTGATGAAAGGCAAGCCGCCAGAGTGATGAATACCGCTAATAGCAGCTTTGCATAAATCTATTACCTTATCCGCATTGTCACCAAAGCTTCGATCACCGATTACCTCATTGGCATCATTATAATAGATATCGCAAACAGGAGCACAAGGTGAGTCTATTCCCATCGCCTTTAGCTCCGCCATGAGAGTTGCATAATTTGTCTTTAATTCACGCTTGGCTCTGTCTTTATCTTCTGCATAAATTGTAGAAAAATGCTCACCGCATGGGTAAAGTTGTTGCGCTATTGGAGGTTTTATTCTTGCAACTTGACCACCTTCCTGATCGATAAATATCGGAACATTTCTTTTTGGATATAAGTTCTTTAGTGATTGCGTTAACGCAATCACCTGATGCTTTGATTCAATGTTACGAGAAAATAATATAAAACCAACAGCTTCATTTTCCTGAAATAGCTTGATTTCTTCCTCTGAAAGTGAAGTAGAGGCAACGCCAAATATTAATGGTTTTATTTTTTTCTTCATATATTAAATTTGTACATGAGATCTTTCTAAATTACCAATGCTAGAAAATTTATCAATGTAATAAAGCCTTATGTTACCGATTGCACCGTTACGGTGTTTTGCAATTAATACTTCTGCTATATTATGCGCTTTATCAAGTTTTTCCTGCCATTCAGAATATTTGGGGTCGCCAGGTATTGGCTCTTTTCTTCTTAAGTAATATTCTTCACGGTATAAAAACATTACTAAATCAGCATCCTGCTCAATCGATCCGGATTCACGCAGATCAGAAAGCATGGGGCGTTTATCCTCTCGTTGTTCCACAGCCCGTGATAGCTGCGAGAGAGCAATAACAGGAATATTTAGTTCTTTTGCAATGGCTTTCAAACCTTGAGTGATTTCAGATATCTCTAAAACTCTATTATCAGATTTGCCTGATCCACGTAAGAGCTGTAGATAATCGACAAAGATAATTCCTAAATTATTTTTTCGTTTTAGTTTTCTAGCTCTTGCTCGAACCGCTGCAATAGAAAGGGCAGGGGTATCATCAATAAAAAATGGCATTTCAGACAACTCAGCCGCTGATTTTCTTAAATCATTATAATGTTCCTCATTAACCTTACCGCTTCGCAAATTTGTTGAATCAACCCGTGCCATCATTGAAAGCAGGCGGCTAGCTAGCTGCTCGGATGACATTTCAAGAGAGAAAAAACCAACAGAAGGTATTTTTTCACCTTCCTTGTTTTTTTTTGCCAATGCCTTACATGCGTTAAATGCAAAATTTATTGCAAAGGCTGTCTTACCCATAGACGGACGTCCTGCAACAATAATTAAGTCTGAATTTTGAAATCCTGAAAGCTTGCTATCTAAATCCATAAAGCCAGTAGATATGCCGGTGACATGATCTTTATTTTTCATCGCTCTGTTGATACTTTCAAGTGATTCTGTCACGGATTCTCGCATTGCAATGAATCCTTTCTCATACATACCCTCACTAGCAAGGTGATAGAGTTTAGTCTCAGCTATTTCAAGTTGTTCAGATGCGCTTTGTTCAAGTGTTGAGTTGTACGAATCATTGACAATATCTTCTCCGATATTTATCAAGCTTCTTTTGATTGCTAAATCATAAATAATTCTACCGTAATCGTAAGGATTAATGACAACCATCGCAATTGTTGTAAGCTTTATTAGGTATTCATCACCATCTGCTTCCTGATAAAGAGATTCTTTTTCAAGCATTGATTTTAGTGTAACTGTAGTAGAACTCAGACCTTTCTCTGTAAGAACTTCAATGGCATTATAGATTTTTTGATGCAATTGTTCGTGAAAATGCTCGGCTCGCAAGAATTCGCTAACTTGCTCAATGAGATCAGAATTAATAATAATTGCTCCAAGCAACATCTGTTCAGCGTGAAGATTTGCAGGTAACTTTCTTAACAAATCTTGTTCAATTGTTGTTTCAAGCATTTATATCTCTTAAGAATTTATCAGCTTCGAGCGCAGCCATACAGCCCGTGCCAGCAGCTGTTACAGCCTGACGGAAAATTTTATCCTGTACATCACCTGCAGCATAAACTCCAGCGATGTTTGTCCGGGTTGAATCAGCTGCAGTAATTATATATCCTTCATCATCCATCTTGAGCTGATCTTTGAACATTGCAGTATTTGGTTTGTGGCCGATGGCAATGAATACCCCGTCGCAGGCTAGCTCAGTTATATCTCCGGATTCGGTATTTTTCAAGCGCACTCCTGTTACAGATTTTGGGTTTTCTGTTCCTGTGATTTCATCTAAAACATTATTCCAAATCACTGATATCTTATCATTTTTAAACAGACGATTTTGCAAAATCTGTTCAGCACGAAATGCATCTCTACGATGAACTACATGCACCCTGCTTGCATGGTTTGTCAGGTATAATGCTTCTTCAACTGCAGTGTTACCACCACCAATAACTACTACTTCTTTGCCTTTGTAGAAAAAGCCGTCACATGTAGCACATCCTGATACGCCAAAACCTTGAAATTTCTGTTCAGAAGCCAATCCAAGCCACTTTGCCTGAGCACCGGTGGAAATCACAACACTATCTGCTTCATAAATATCACCGGAGGAAGTGTGGATTTTGAACGGTCTTTTCGATAATTCAACCTTCTCAACATTATCATGTACCAATTTTGTACCCACATTTTCAGCCTGTTTTTCCATTTCCTGCATTAGCTGCGGTCCTTGTATAGTTTTAGCAAAGCCTGGATAGTTTTCAACGTCTGTAGTAATGGTTAGCTGACCTCCTGGCTGCATTCCATGAATTAATACAGGTTCTAGGGATGCACGAGCAGCATAGATTGCTGCGCTCAAACCGGCCGGTCCAGAGCCAATTATTAAAATTCTGGTTTTAATTATTGATTTTTCCATATCATTTACATCTTTGATAAATTAGGTTATTGGTGCAATATCCCGTAAAAAAATTGTTGCCATAACTGGTATATATACTAGAACAAAGATCAAAGAAAGCAATACTGCAGTGGCCATTTTGTCAGGATGAATCTTATAAAGTGATGCCAAAACAATTGCGTTAGTAGCCATTGGAGCAATGCATAACATTTGTAGCGCATTATAATAATTTACATCATACCATCCTAAAATAAAATAATCACCTAGAATGAATAGGTTAAATAGAATTGGATAAAACAGGAATTTACTGGCAAATGCCGCACCCGTAAATTTCAAGTCAAGTTTGAATTCTTTAATTGTTGATAGTGCCAGGCCAATAGTAACCATACCTAAAATAGAAAAAGCTCCTTTCATATTATTAACAAATTCATCAAAAAAATCTGGTAGCTGAAAACCGGCAAGGCTCATGATGCATCCGATAAAGAAAGCATTCAGAATGGGTAAGCGTATCACTTTTACTACGCTTTGTTTAAAGGTACTTATGCTTCGAGCGCAGAAATAACAACCGATAGACGCTTCGTAAATTGCAATTCCAATGAGTCCTAAGGCATAAATACTAAGTGTATAGTCATCAAAAAGGCTAGTTGCTATCGGCAGAACGACATATCCACTATTACCGGTTACTGCAGAAAGTGCCAGGATATTTCTATGAGAATCCTGCCAAATTTTGCCGTAGAGCCAGTAGCTAAAAACCCCAAGTATTGTGGCTAATGCAAATGTAACTACTGTAATTCCAAGTGAACTGAAAGTGAGGTGAGAGCTTGTAGGGATAGCAAAGAACACAATAGGTGCGACAAAGTAAAAAAGCAATG
>CAJQOD010000022.1 GCA_905479865.1 uncultured Rickettsiaceae bacterium
AAAACGCTGCAAAAAAATGGACAATGCCGATCAAAAATTGGCCACTTGCGTTGAATCAGTTTGAGATTTTATGTGGTGATTTTAAGCAGGAATTATTGGAGCATAAATTTTAGCACTTACACAAAAAAACTGATTGACTCATTGTTTTAGTATTTGTTTTTCGTACTTAACTCTTTCTTCTTCATTTATTATCCCATCTGTAACATATCTTTGTATGCCACATTCCAATTTCCAGTATGCATCTTTTTGTCCACGATATATCAGATTCTCGGTGTTTATTTTGTCGTTCTTTAGTGTTCTGATTTTTTCTTTAAAATTTTCAACAGAAATAATGCTTTCTTTATCCAAATCTTTCAGTTTGATCAAGTTTCCTAGATGATCTTCGAAAGAGCCTTCTATATACTCAACCCCATCTATTTCTGTAACGAGCCGTCTTTCTCTGTAATATCTTTTAGCACCAAGCTCATTCAACAACCAATGCTCACCGTGGACAGGTCTATGATTAGCATAATCTGGCCATAAATCTTCAACACTATTTATTCTTGATAATTTATTTTTTAGATTCTCAATATCATCATTTTCATACGGCTTCTTTAGGTGTTTTTGAAGGATTACTTTGTAACATTCAACTACTTTTTCTTCTATATATTTAGGTATATTCAGTACAAATTCTGCTGAAATCTCATTATATCCTTCTCCCCATTGTCTGTATTCTATCGATCGGGCACTACGTGCATTTTTTGCAACAACAAAACAATTTTCAGGAGTTTCAAATGCAACTTCTATCCAATATAATTTCCACACATTCTATAATATTTTATCATAATTCATATTTTTTATCCGTAGTTACTCTAAGGATAATATAAAATTTCATTACCATTATCTTAAACTATGATCATGTTCTAAAAACGTCAATAGAATACACCACTTATCTGTTCTTTTATTAATATGTTCTTTTTGTTCACCATAAATATGGTTCTCTGAAAGCAATATGCTGGATTACAACGATTTTCGTTTTAAAAAAGGTTCGAAAATCATACACCAAGGTGCACCATTCTCCATTTTTGGCCGTTTTTACGAATTGATCAAACGGTGGACGTAAGGTGTAGACTAGTCTGTGGCCGTTTAATTTTTTTGTTGAAAGTACCAAATTTATCAATTGTCTTTTCTTGTTTATTTCCGACAAATTAAATGTTTTATGTTGCTGTTAGTTTTAGTACATTTATTGGCACCGTCAAGTTAATGAAGTGATGTTGCAGTATCATAGGTTTAACCATAGTTACCGAGATATACAGGAACAAATGGCTTACCGTGGGATTATCTTAAGCCATGAAACGATACGTAGTTGGTGTTATGAAGTTTTCCGCTCACTATATTAATGTATAATAAATTAGATTTATATGCGGTAAATTACTGCCATAAGACTGATGAGAAATGCTATATTAACAGTGCCTACAAACCCCTATTAATTTGGGGGATTACCCTACTAGAAAAGCAAGAAAAGAATTTTTAGGAAAATAATCTAGTCCAACTGGAGTACACTCTATTCTTATAAGCTAACTACTCAAAAATGTTTAGTATCCTTTTGCAATAGAATTATATTTTTCGTTTTCTAAAATTTATGTTATATTTCGAATTGCTGCTCTATTATATCCCTTAAATCTTTTTTGTTGTAAGGCTTAAGCAATACATAAGCAGCACCAAGTTCGTAAGCTTTATTAATTTCATTACTATCATTAATTCCTGTTTGTATTATTATTGGAATATTTTTAAATTCTTCTTTTTCCTTAATATATTTTAAAACATCAAGTCCATAAATATCTGCTATCATTAAATCTAATAAAATTAGATCTATATTATTGGTTAATAGCTCAATACCATCTACTCCTCCATTTGCCGTAATAACATCATATCCTAAGTCTTTTAGCATTATTTCGCCAATCAAGAGTACCGTTGGATCATCATCTATAAATAAAATCTTTCTTTTCATTTAATTATGCTCATTAGGTATTATAAAATATAAAGTTACACCACCAAATTTGTTGTTTTTTGCCCAAATTGATCCTGTATGCATCTCTATAATTTGCTTGCATATTGAGAGTCCCAAACCAATTCCACCTGCTTTAGTTTTAGTGTTACTGCTTTGTTCAAATGGCTCAAAGATTTTTGTTATTTCTTCCTCCGGAATTCCAGATCCATTATCTGACACAGAAACTTTTATACTGTCATCTCCATAATTGATTACCTCTATTATTATAGGAGAACCTTTGCCGTATTTTATTGAATTATCTATCAGATTTCTTAACACTTGTAATATTCGATCTGAATCACAGTATATTGTTTTACGTAATTCAGGAGATATTTTTATTGAAACTGGATTTTGGGTATGATGATACTCTTGTATAATTTCTTTAACTAACTTTATAATGTTACATTTTGTTATTACAAGGCTGTTTTCTCCTTTTTTATATTTGGATAAATCAAGTAAATTGGAACAAAGATTTAGTATTCTATGGTTACAACTCATTAGTGTGTTTATTAAATCTTTTTTCTTGATATTATCAAGAATATCCCATTGATCATGAAGTATGGATACTATGTTAGTAATATTATGTATCGGTGTTTTGATCTCGTGACTTACATTGTCCAAAAACTCTTTTTTAATATCCAGAGCTTCTTTTAATTTTTTTGTACGATCTGCAACTTCCTGCTCAACTATAAGAAGCAATTGTTTTTGGGCATAGAATCTATTATATAAAACAATTAGAATCACAAGTGTTAGAAAAGTAGCTGTATATATTGCAAAATTATAATCAAATGAGGTGAAAAGAGGAGGTGGATTAGCAGGAAAATAACTCTTTAAAATACTGGCACATATAGAACCTAAAAATGTTCCTGAAATCCAGATTATAAAAAACATTTCTTTTTTAGTAATACAGTAGAGTAATATTGTTGCTAAAATAAAATTAATTATCCATAAAAAATAATATTCACTTCTAACCAGAGTATATGAATAAATAAAAGGTAAGCAAAATAATAAAATAAAAAACCAGATATAGCTTAATATTCTATTGGAATTACTTGGTATCCAGAGCTCACCTAGAATAAACATTAAACACAGCGTTGCGCCCGTGGCATTGATATAAAAAACTGAGTCTTGTGAAGGAATACCTAATAAGGGATTGAAGAATATTGAAATAAAAAAACCAAATATAGTTAAAATTGCAAACTTATATGCAATTGCTGTTTCAAAACTATTTTTATTAATTAGGTTTCGAATTTTTAAAAACGATTCTTTAATAAACAGACTATTCACGCTAGTTATTAAGAATCTTTGATTTTGTCTTTACCAATTCTGCTAATACCATATAAGGTTATCGCTGAAACAATGACTCCTACAGTAAAACTTCTTGAATCAAAGACTCCAGTCAATTGTCTGGTTGCAATTTCTGCTATAAGCACTGTAATGGGCAAAATGAAGAAGAATTTTTTATTAATTCTTATGCCTATTAAGCATCCAATAAATGGAACTATAATTAGAGGATCCCAAAAATTAGCAATGAACCAAATAAGATCCAAGATATTATCTGTTATAAAAAGAAGACTAATGGACATAATAGCAATAATTATACAGGCAAAACGCGCTATCATTAATTCTGTTTTGTCACTTATATCTGGCCAGATTTCTTTACAAATATCTCTTGCGATAAGAGTACTGGTTGTATTTAAGAAAGAGTCCTGTGTTGACATGACTATCGCTAATATGCCCGATATCATTAACCCAATTACACCACTTGGTAAATAGTTTTGAATAAAAAAGAATAAGGAAGTATCTGGATCAATATTAGGATTATAAATATAAGTTATAAGACCTATAAGAGCTATAATTAAAAATAATGGAAACATTAAAATTGCAACTGCATTAAACGTACTTTTTAATTGGCTTGTATTGCTTGATACTAAAGCTCTTTGTATAAAAGGAATATCAGCATTTGGCATTAATGCGAACCCCGCCATGCCTAAAAATAACATAATATTTTCTTTATCTATTGTTAAATGAGAGTTAGGTAACGAATTAATAATGTTTTGATATCCTCCGATATTATTGTAACCAATAGCGCAAGCAATAGGAAGAGCTATAAAGAAAATTAAAAATTGAAATACATCTGTAATTGCTACCGTTTTAATACCACCAAGTACTGAATATAAAGTAACAATTCCAAGTGCTAAAATCATAGCTAATGTTTCATTTATACCAAAGAAATAATGAAACAACTTACCTATAGCGATACTACCTCCTGCTGTTATACCTAAAGTAAAAGCTATAGCACAGACACTGGTTAACCACCTTCCTGTTTTACCATACCAATGTTCCATAATTTCACCTAAAGTTAGAAATTGCTTTTGATGAAAGAACTTAAGATTATTAGCAAGTAGATGAGCCATAATGAACCAACCTACAGGAATCAAAAACATAGACAAAATAAATACCAAGCCCATGCTATAAGACTTACCAACGCTGCCTATTGTTTTATGAGCGCTAATAGCTGTTGAAAATGTAGTTGCTATAAGTACTGTTGTAGTAAATGGCCTAGCACCTAAGGTATAGTCACGTATGTTTTTTATTTGATCAAATTTTATGAATCCAATAACCAAACAAATCGTTAAGTAAGAAAGCACTAAAGCAATATCTACAATATTTATATTTTCCATACATACCTTATAAGTTTAAGTTGTAATCTAGTTCAATGAATTTAAATAAGTTAATTAATGGCCATGATAGCATTTATTATCAATTATTTTAGGTTTTTTTAGGTTTAATAGTATATTTTATTAATACATGGAACATATTCGCCATCAATTCCAAATATGGTCTGCGCACAGGTACTAAAGTTTGTCTTCGAGACTTGATATGGGAACTTTTGAAGTTCATTATACGTTTATATTATGTAAACTAGATTATTGGTTATTCGTATGAAATATGTAGTTTTACTTACTATGGTTTTTTCCTTAGCCGGTTGTGACTCTAGCTTGTTACATAAAAAACCAGTCAGTGTTGCTGCATTGCAAGCTATGCAAAAGCAAGAAAATACTATTACTAAAAAAGTTATGCAACATGAAACGAAGTACCCAAATCCGAATACTCCATATCCAGTTGATCCAATTGCAGGAGTGACCAGGACAGTATTTTTAAAAAATGTCATCAAAAATCCTCAAATTATTGTAGGTGATTATACTTACTACGATGATCCTGAGGATATATATAATTTTGAGAGAAATGTTCTTTATCTGTTTGAGTTTATGCAAGATAGGCTTATTATTGGTAAATTTTGTCAAATTGCTAGTGGCGTACGATTTATCATGAATGGTGCTAACCATGCGATGGATGGTATCTCAACTTATCCTTTCAAAGCATTTGGCGGTGCTTGGAAAGAAGCCAGCATGAATGTTATAAGCAAGGGTGATACAGTCATTGGTAATGATGTTTGGATAGGGAGCTCAGCAACAATCATGCCAGGCGTTAAAATTGGCCATGGTGCTATTATAGGAACGAATAGCTTGGTAACTAAAGACGTAGAACCTTATACAATTGTTGGAGGTAATCCTGCCAGGGTAATTCGTAAAAGGTTTGATGAGGAGTCAATAGAGTTTTTATTAAAGCTTAATTGGTGGGATTGGCCAGTAGAAAAAATTACAGATAATCTTACAGCTATCACAACAGGAGATATTGAAGCTTTAAAGAAAATTTATGAAGAATAAAGGCATCATAATGTATCTTAAAAAAGTAAGTTATAATATTTAGCAATGCTTGATTCTGTAGATCAAGTTTCTAAAATCACTGATTTATTTGTTGAAAAAATTCTCAAACTTAAAAACAATATAACTTGAGGTTCTTTTGTTTTAATTGTATAAATTTACTGCATCTTCAGACCATTGTAAAGATAAGAGATTGCGAGTTTAAAAGGAATGTAAATAAAACCACTCTATGCTTGTGGGTTCTAGGGTGTACCATTTTTCCATTTTAGTCTATGCCAGTAAGATAATTTAAGAAGGCTTGATCAAATTCTAGAAATATATAATAAAATATGACGCAATCAGTTGTTAATGTAATTTGCATGAAATGGGGTACTAAATACAGTGCTAAGGATGTTAATGTGCTGCACTCTATGGTTAGCCGACATTTAAAACGTCCACACAGATTTGTTTGTCTGACAGATGATAGAGAAGAAATTAACTGTGGGGTAGAATGTTTTGAGATGCCTTTGATTGATGTTCCAAAAGATAAGGATGTGTCGCCTTGGCGTAAGCTTGGTATGTTCTCAGAGCATATTGGTGATCTGGAAGGTAAATCTATGTTCCTGGATTTAGACATAGTGATTGTCGATGATATAGATTGCTTTTTTACCTTCTCAAATAAATTTACAATAATAGAGAATTGGACTCAAAAAGGGCGTGGCATCGGCAATTCATCAGTATATTGTTTTAACATTGGTCAGCATACTGACGTAATAGAATACTACAAAGAGCATATTACAGAGGTAACTAATAAATATAGTAATGAACAGGTCTATCTGTCCCGTAAAATAGGAGAGATTGACTATTGGCCGGCAGACTGGTGCAAGAGCTTTAAAAGACATTGTATACCAAATTATATTATTCGATATTTTAAGACTCCGGTAAAACCAGAAGGCGTTAAAGTCGTTGTCTTTCACGGCAATCCAAAGCCGGAGGATGCTATAAAAGGCGGCTTTTTTGGCAATGTTTGGAAATATATTCGTCCAACCAAATGGATTGAAGATAACTGGTGTTAGATGGAGATAAATTGGAATGGAAGTGTTAGCGTAAAATTAGCACCCGGCAATATTTCTAACGCTAATTATTAATACGGCTATTTAGGGCTCTGTTGCAAATAGAAATAGTCTAGTAGTTTTTACACGTAAGGATATTAATTTCCTACTAAATATAGTAGTATACAAATAATTGGCTCTGTTGCAATTAGGGAAGCAAGAGAATAGGCGGGGAGAATCAACATTTATTCAAACCTTTCCATCTTGTAATAAATTTATATAACGATGCAACCATCAAGTATATAATTCCCCTTTTTATGGTATGCTGAGAGAATTAGATCAAATTCTTCTGATATAAGATTATGTTGCACTGTTGCAAATAGTGGAGTACACTCATTCATGGTATTAATTTTCATGGTATTAATTAGGATTTTGATGTTGAATTAATTTATGCTAAACAAAGTATAGTAAATAAAATTTTTAAAAATCTGAGGTAATTATGAAAGTATTAGCAGAGGAAAAAAACCAACAAGATTTAGTTGTGTCCGGTATAAATATATCTCATACATACATGAGAACACAAAGAGTAAGTATCGAATCAGAATATCATATTCTTGGATACGAAGATGACCCTGTTGAAGAAACAGTTTGTAGTAAGTTTGCATCAAGAAAAAACGGTGGTTACCCGGTATATATTATGCAGCATCATACAGTTGCAGATTATAGTCGTACTATCGACCTATTTACTGCAAATAAAGGAGATGAGATGTGGAACTGGGGTTCTTCACATTATGTTATAAGAGAAGATGGCTATATTGATTGCATGGTAAGTCCAGAATATAGAGCATATCATGCAGGGAAAGGTTATTTTTTATCAGGTAGCAAATTAAATCCAAGTGGTGCAGTTGCTGTAAATGATATGAATAGTTGGTCAATTGGTATTGAAAATGTGAATGACGGTTATTCTCAATTTACTCTAGAACAAATGAGAGCTAATATTACATTGATGGAGCAACTAGTCACTACTTATCCATCACTCAATAAAACTGCTCTTATCGGTCATGGTGATTGGGATCCAAGTAGAAAATGCGATCCGAATCCTTATTTTGATTGGGAATTAGCAGCAACTGCAAGTAAACTAGAAGGAATTGAACATGATTTTGGCGTGTATCCATCCATTAAATTTAAACCTGATTCAGAGGTATTGATTTCTGGAATTCAGCCTGAATCAGGGTTACCAGAGAATACTGCTCATGTACAAGAGCTTTTGGCGGAAATCGGCTATAATGTTTTTGCTGAAGACAAATCAAATAAAGGAGTTTACGATTTGCAGACAAAAAATTGTGTAAAAGCATTCAAAAATCATTATATGAATACAGCGGTTGTGGACTCTTTGGAAGACATACGTTCGTATGAACCTTATGATGGCCATGATCCTTTTATGATTGAAGTCACAGGAAATACTATCGATATTCTTGCAGAAGTGGCAGATTTATTAGTATCCTAGGTGTAGCGGCTTGCTTTCAAAAATGCTCTTTTTCCTGCGTTAAATTTCCTGCTTTTTAGCAAATATTATAATTGAGCAGGAAAAAAATAACTGATAGTATTCTGAGGATATTAATTATTAGTCCAAAAGATGCATAAAAATATAGATAATAACTGTACAATAAATTTCAAAGGCAGCCATTTTCCATCAGCAATAATAATGCAAGCGATACGTTGGTATACATCATATTCCTTGAGTTACAGAGATGTAGAGGAATTACTTGAAGAACGAGGGATAGAGATCATGCAACCATAAATCGATGGGTAATCAAGTATGCTCCCTTGCTTGAGATGAAGTTTCGCAAACGCAAGAAAATAGTAGGAGTTAGCTGGCGTATGGATGAGACTTACATTAAAGTGAAAGGTCAATGGTGTTATTATTATAGAGCAGTAGATACTGAAAATAACACTATAGATTTTTTCTTGTCTATTAATCGCGATGCTGAAGCAGCCTATAATTTTTTTCTGAAGGCAATAGGTAATAACGGGGTTCCTGATAAAGTCAACATAGACAAGAGCGGTGCCAATCTATCGGGATTAAAAGCCATAAATAGAAGCTTAACAAAGGATACCCAAATCACTGTCAGACAAATCAAATATCTTAATAATATTATTGAACAAGATCATCGACCCATTAAGCGAATAACAAGGCCAATGCTTGGTTTTAAGTGTTTTGCTGGTGCGGCAGCAACGCTAGCTGGAATTGAATTACAAAGAATGTTGAAAAAAGGACAGAATTTATTAGATTCAGGACTTCCTGCCTGGAAGCAATTTTATACGCTAGCGGGATAATTACGTCAAAAGTGAACATCTAACCTGGCCTATAACAAAATTTGCGACAGAACCCTATTTAGCACCCAAAAACTCCACGCCATGACGGCTTTTCAAATGAGTCCATGCCTTCTGTCTCTTTCAAGAATTGTGTTACCTTGACCGTGATAGGCAGCACAATTAACTCGTAAACAACTTTTATAATAGTCATAGTGAAGATCATGGAGAATAGATGTGATACTGGCAAAATTCCGCTGAATGCTATGCTTACGAAGAGTGTCGTTTCAATAAGTGCACCAACACAGGTGCTAAGGATAGCCCGAATAGCAAAATTACGTCCCTCTAGCATTATTTTAAGGGTTGATATGGTTGATGCGTTGAGCAGTTCACCAATAAAATAGCTGCTAATGGAAGCTAAAAATAGTCTAGGGGTCAGAGAAAAAATGTGAGTAAATGATTCGTGGTTGCTCCAATGTTCAGCCGGTGGCAACTGTATTACTAAAAATAATATTAAATTAACGAATACGCTGCTAAATAGTGCCGCCCAAATCACTCGCCTGCTTGCTGTAAAGCCGTAGACTTCTGTTAATATGTCATTTAGTACATATAGTATAGGAAAGATTATCATTCCGCCAGGCAGTATTAACGATCCAACTTGCCATAGCTTTGTCGCTGCAATATTTGAAGTGATGAGGCAAATGATAAAAGCAATTGCTATAGCGTTATAATATTTGAATTTCCTATTAGCTACAGGCTGAGACACGATACCCTCTGGTTAAATTAATAAAAAGCATCCGTAATTTGAAATTAATCATAGCATCTGAGAGGTCTTGTGTATACATATTTCCACACTTTCCTCCATCCATGGTTATGAGAAGTCTCTTCATAAATTTGCTGTTTTACGCAATTTGAAGCAGCTTTTTGTACAAATTTATCAGCAATAAACGGTGGTACGATATTGTCTTTTCCTCCAGATATATGCAATTGTGGTATGTGCTTCACTTGATTTACGTAATCAATCGGGTTTAAAGATCCAATCATCGGTGTCACATTATGTAGTGTTGTAAATGCCACATGATCCAGATTGGCAGCAACTGTTATCACATCTTTTACCATGCTGTTTCTTGCTGCAATCATTACGGCAATTCCGCCGCCGCCAGAAAAGCCAATCAGGCTAAATTTATTGTGGTTGTTGATATTGTTAATTACGTCGTTTAATGATTGCACGGTATCGTCGGACATCCTTTTATTTGTCCAGTATTGAGTATTGCATTTTGGATTTAGTTTCGTTGGAGTATATTGGCAAAGCCGTGCAACATATACGACATTAGGACGGTCATCCATTGCAGCCAGTTTGATAAACATTGGTTTTCTTGGGGTAGGGTTTCTGGAGACCTGGTATTTTCCAGCAAAGGCCGCACCATCTCCTTCTATATAAAATACATAGGGTTTACGTTTGTCACTGATTTTTTGATATGTGGTGATCCAAAAATCTCCGCCTTTAACCAAAACTTTTTGAAATCCATACATCTTACCGATAGAATCATGCTCGTATGTCAGAGTCTTGCAGGAAGATAAAAGAACTATAGAAAGTAATAGAAGAATAAATTTAGAAAGGTATTTCATCATCTAGTTCACTATTATCAAAAGTTGGAGCATCCTGCTTGCTTCCGCTTCCGGCTTGAGGTATAGCTGCATCGCCTCTGGAATCAAGAAGTATCAGGGTAGAGTTAAAATTCTGCAGAATTACCTCAGTAGTGTAACGTTCCTGGTTCTCGTTATCAACCCATTTTCTTGTTTGTAACTGCCCTTCAAGGTATAGTTTAGTACCTTTTTTTACATAATTTTTAATTATCCGAACCAAACCTTCGCTAAATACAACCACGCGATGCCATTCTGTTTTTTCCTTTTTTTCTCCTGTGGTTTTATCTTTCCAGCTCTCGCCGGTAGCAACACTAAAAGTGGCAATTTCTCTACCATCATTTGTGCTGCGTATTTCCGGGTCGCGACCTAAGTTACCAATTAGTACAACTTTATTTAAACTGCCTGCCATTACATTAAAATCCTTATAAATATTACCGAACAATAGGTTTACCCTTTAAAACAGTATAAACCTATATCACATATTACTATCGCTTCAAACAAAAATATAATGAATTTTATTATTGCAATAACAAGTTTTTGACGCATATAATACCAGACGGCATTTTTGAGAGCTATTTAAAGAGGCGTATGCAAAAATATATTAAAGTTCGTGGTGCAAAAGAACATAATCTTAAAGATATTAATGTTGACATCCCTAAAAATAAATTCATTGTAATAACAGGTCTTAGTGGTTCTGGAAAATCTTCATTGGCATTTGACACTGTATATGCCGAAGGGCAAAGAAGATATGTTGAGAGCCTGTCTTCTTATGCGAGGCAGTTCCTGCACTTACAAAACAAACCTAATGTTGAATCTATTTCCGGACTTTCTCCGGCAATTGCCATTGACCAGAAGACAACCTCCAGGAATCCTCGTTCGACCGTTGGAACTATTACCGAGATTTACGATTATTTAAGATTACTTTATGCCAGGGTTGGAATACCTTACTCACCGGCTACGGGACTGCCAATTAAGAGTCAATCTGTTTCGGAAATGGTTGAGATTGTAAGTACATTACCAGAGGGAACAAAAATTTATATCTTGTCACCAATGGTTCGCGGGCAAAAAGGTGAGTTTCGTAGAGAAATAGCAAATTTAAGAAAGCATGGGTATCAGCGTCTGTTTCTTGATGGAGAGTTGTATGAGCTGGATGAACTGCCAAAGATCGATAAAAACAAGAAACATACTATCGAAGTAATCATTGATCGATTGATGATATCTGATTCCTTGGGGAATAGAATAGCGGAAAGCTTGGAAGCCTCGTTGCAGCTTGGAGAAGGAGTAACTTACATAAATATAGTGGATATTCCTGAAAAACATGGATCACAATATAATAAAGATCAGCGCATTATTTTTTCTGAGAAATATTCTTGCCCGGAGTCAGGATTTCAATTGGAAGAAATAGAGCCAAGAATTTTTTCTTTCAATAGTCCATTTGGAGCATGCCAGGTTTGTGAGGGAATTGGTAAAGAAGCATTCTTCGATGAAAAACTTGTAGTGCCTGATGAAACTGTAAGTATCAAAGATGGAGCTATAGTACCCTGGAGTAAGTCATCTTCAAAATTCTTTACAGATACTTTAGAGTCATTAGCTGCACATTATAATTTTAAAATTACCACGCCTTTTGCAGAACTTTCTGATCGAGCAAAAAAAGTACTGTTTTATGGATCAGGTGAAGAAATCATAAAATTCAAATACCATAATGATCGTAAAGCTGAAATCATCGAGCAATCTTTTGCAGGAATTATTCCGAGTCTGGAAGAGAAGTTTCGTAAAATGGATACGGCCTGGATGAAAGAAGAGCTTAGCAAATTTAAATCTAAACATAATTGTTCCGTATGCAAGGGATACAGGTTGAAGCAGGAGTCTTTATGTGTAAAAATTGATGATCTGCATATTGGGGAAATTTCTGCAAAAACTATTTTTGAAGCGCAGCAATGGTTTGAAAATCTAAACTCCAAGCTGGACAATAAAAGACAAATCATTGCCAAGCGAGTCATTAAAGAGATACAGGAACGTTTAAAATTTCTGAACAATGTTGGTCTTGAGTATTTAAGTCTTTCTCGTGAGTCTGGAACATTGTCAGGCGGTGAGAGTCAGCGTATTCGTTTGGCTTCACAAATTGGTTGCGGTCTTAGCGGAGTGTTATATGTGCTTGATGAGCCGTCCATTGGTTTGCACCAACGTGATAATTCCCGTCTTATAGCTACTTTGAAGAATTTAAGAGACCTTGGTAATACTGTGATAGTAGTTGAACATGATGATGAGACAATGCTTGAATCTGAACATATAATTGATGTTGGGCCAGGTGCCGGTATTCACGGCGGTAAAATAATTGCTCAAGGGACACCGGCTGAAATCAAGAAATCTAAAGATAGTATTACCGGCCAGTATTTAAGCGGTAGAAAGTACATTCCAATGCCCGATAAAATCAGAGCAGGGCATGAGGGGAAGAAAATTATTTTGACCGGAGCAAGAGTAAATAATTTACAGGACCTTTCTGTCACTCTAAAGCTTGGCACATTTATAGCAGTTACGGGAGTATCCGGGAGCGGTAAATCCAGTCTGATTATCAACACTTTTTATAAAGCGGCACTTAAATTTTTAGAACCGAAGTCAAAAGTTTATCCTGGAGAATATGAATCCATAAAAGGTCTTGAGCATATAGATAAAATTATTGATATTAATCAATCGCCGATAGGCCGGACTCCTCGTTCAAACCCTGCTACTTATACTGGTGCGTTTACACCAATTCGTGACTGGTTCACAGAGTTGCCGGAGTCTAAAATTAGAGGCTATAAAGTAGGTCGTTTTTCCTTTAATGTTAAAGGTGGTCGTTGTGAGGCCTGTCAGGGCGACGGGATGATCAAGATTGAAATGCATTTTCTACCGGATGTATATATAAATTGCGATGTGTGTAATGGTCAGCGATATAATCGTGAAACTTTGGAAGTTAAGTATAAAGGTAAAAATATTGCTGATGTACTGAATATGACGGTTGAAGATGCCACAGAATTTTTTGAGAAAGTACCGGTAATTTATGAAAAACTTGCTACATTAAAAGAAGTGGGGCTTGACTATATTAAGATAGGTCAATCAGCTACTACTTTGTCTGGCGGTGAGGCTCAAAGGGTTAAGTTGGCTAAGGAGTTATCCAAACGTTCTACGGGTAAGACGCTGTATATACTGGATGAGCCAACAACTGGACTGCACGTAGATGATATTAAAAAGCTACTAACGGTGCTTCATAAGCTGGTTAATAAGGGAAATACTGTTGTAGTTATTGAGCATAACATGGATGTAATCAAAACTGCTGATTATATTATTGACATTGGGCCAGAAGGTGGAGATAAAGGTGGTATGATTGTCGTTGAAGGCACTCCGGATATGGTGGCTGAATGCAAGGAAAGTTATACTGGTCAGTATCTAAAGCATTGCATAAGCCGGGCTAACAAAAATCGTAAGAATTGCGGTTGAGATAAAAGGAATGTTGCAAGATGGTCTTTTTTGTTCATTTTATTGATCATATCCATCGCTATAAAGGTCACATAATTCATTGACGGTTTTTTTTAAGATTCTTCGTCACCTGCGAACCCCTTCAGGGATGTGGCAATCCATATATGATAGGTATATTCTGCAATGATAAATGGACTGCCACAGTCGCTAATGCTCCTTCGCAAGTAGACGTTGTCTCTTTATGTAAGTATATAATCTTCATCTTGCAACACCCCCATAAAGCTAAAAGGTACATTCTCACCAGATATTTCTTGGATTTCAGACGAAGAGCTGCAGGTAAGACAAGAGAGTTAATAAGAAATAATAAGAATTTCTGGAAGGTCTATACGTGCATTTAGAGAGTACTGCCATGTTACTTGATATTCTTATTACTATTGTAGTTAAAGAGGTTAAAAAGATTTTTGTTATTCAGATTGCCAAATCACCTTACTTGCAATAATTTGCATTATGTTTTTTGTATTTATTAGATTAGGTTCATATATAATATCAGGTTGATAGGGAACATTATCTGCGCGCAGTCTGTTACGATAGACCTTTATTGGAAATGAAAAACTTCCCAAGCCACTTGGTAATTTTACAGTTCTAACTTCCATGTATAAACGATCAGCTTTTGTTGTTTGCCCGATGAGATAGGTAGATTTTGTCATCATTTTGAGTTCATCAATAAAATCTAGCACTGCACTAACATTAGTTTTATCAATGATTACAACGATTTTAGATTGCACCTTGCAAGAATTTTGCACTTGAATTGTTTTTGATATCAGATTGGGTGATTCGCGATAATAGTTCTGATTCTTTTCCAGACTTCTTTGCATACCAAGAACGACATTTTTTATCCATTCAGACTTATGCATCTTATATTGAATTTTCATATGTTCTAAATTGTCAGTGCTGGCACGCCAATCAACAACTACATTTTCGTTTATTATGTTTCTGCGTTGATCAGCATAGTTTTTACCAAAAAGATAATCTATAATCTTGCTACCATATTCTGAATTACCACCTTGATTATGTCTTAAATCAAAAACTATAATAGCTTTTTTTCTAAAGTTGGGTAGTTCTCTGAAAATCAGTTCAAACTGTTGCTTTTGATTTTGTGTTATGAAAAAGCTGGGTAGCTCTATCCAAACAACTTCTGGGCTTATATGCTGATAGCTAAATTTAGCGGATTTTAAATTTTTGTGTTCAGGTTTCTTATCACTATGCCACTGCACCCATAAATGAGGGTCAACAAAGCTTTTTGTAAATGTGTCTATAATTATTTTTTGTTGATCTACGCTAGTTGTTTCTGATAATAGCTTGTTAGTTTTACTGTATTCTTTGTCAAGATTTTGTTTAAATGTAATATCTAATTCGTTATATATGCCAGGATGATTCTCGAGCAACTGTTCATATATAAAGTTTAAATCCCTATGTTTTGCATGGCATACAGAGGCTTGCAGCAAAGATATCAAAGCAAGTAACACGCAAAGAAAAAATGTTTTATTAAAATACATTTGTAATATTTTTGTTAATCAAATTCATTATGGTCATTTCTTCTTTCTCCAGCCATTAACCATCATTGCCTGATTTAGGAATCTTGTTATGTCTGGATTGACTCGGATCATTGAAAATACCTAATCTTGCATTATATGCTCTATAAAACAGAGCCGAGCAGGCGGTGGTGGCTTGTTCAGGAATACATAGCGCTCGAAAAAATACGAAGTCAGGCGGAAGGTGTCATGTATTGCCTCTTTATTGATTTCTGTATTTTCAATCAAAAAACCAGGTAATTTTAGCAGTTTAGTTGCATAATCTGCCCCGGCTTGACTTGATACAGCGCGACCGGATTTTGGTGAGACATATTGTAAATTTTGCCGAGAGCCGGTCACAGCGCAGCTGTCTAGTTGTAATCGGTAGCCGCTTTCCTCCAGAATTGCTAATTCCAGTTTAATATATTTTGCGAAAGAAAAATCCTGTTTTAAACTCTCCATAAAGGCAAGTAGAGATGGAAAAAGGTTATTATGCGGTTCTCGCTCACAAAAAGCCATTTTCAATAAGCCGACAATAGAATTAAAAGCGTAGAGCTTGGTTTTATTCATCATAATTTGAGAATTATACGATTTAATTAGTTCAGCTTTTGCTGAGCCGATATGTTCGTGTAGACGTGCATTCCAAAAGAAGTCGACAAGGTTACCTTCAGCCAGATTGTCGCCGGTTTTTTTGCTATATTGTTTTAATACTCCAGAATATATTCCGTGTTGCTGAGTGAATATAGTGACTATACAACTGCGCTCTTTGAGAGGCCTTTTGGATATTATTATACCTCGATCACGGAAATTCATGTACTATATAGATACTTATATGGATCAATTATTGCTATAATGCTAGCCTGGAATACTATTTGAAATTTACTATGAAAACAATAAAATTGAAGTCTTTTTACTTTAATCTCATTTTTTGCTTAGTAATGCTTGGTTAATGAAAATATAATATGGATAAGGGAATTGTAATTATAAAATGCGTTATAAATTAGTTAGATTCAAAAATCTCGAACCTAAAATTCATGCAAGTGTTTTTTTAGCCGATGGTGCTGTTATTGCAGGCGACGTTACGATCAAAGATAATGCAAGCATCTGGTTTAACTCTGTAATCAGGGGAGATGTAGCTCCGGTTACAATCGGTAAAAATACCAATATTCAAGACGGGAGTATAGTACATACATCCAGGTTTGATGGCTCAACTCATATTGGTAGTAACATAACAGTAGGGCACATGGCACTTCTTCACGCATGTACTATTGAAGATAATGCGTTTATAGGAATGCAGGCGGCTGTTATGGATAAGGCAATCG
>CAJQOD010000023.1 GCA_905479865.1 uncultured Rickettsiaceae bacterium
TCCTTGCAAAAATCATCAATTTCGCAGAATATATCTTCTATGGGTGCAAGCATTTTAACCTCCAATGTTAGTTGCTTGTACCTTACTATATACGTTTTCCTGATACTTCAAAACTCTACCTTATGTCGAGCTGAGGTTAAATTACTATCAGATGTTTTGACTGCTAACACAAATAAACCTTTTGATAAAAAATTCTACGTACATGACTTATCTGCTCAGGGCAAAACAAAAAGAGACGCCATTTCAAGTTTATTATGCCAGTAAGATCACAACTGCGAAAGACTTACAGTAGTAAAAACCTGCAAATCTACAATTAATTGTTACAACTGGGGTACTAATGCCAATTACGGCACTGTTGCAAACAGCAAGCAAGCATCGGTAAGGGCAAGCGCTCTATCACTTTACTTGAATCGTTAGAATGATTTGGTAGCTAAAAATGTGCAGTATTTATAATCTTGCCTGAAGTGGAATAACGAAGTAAAATGCTGATCCTGTACTGCCCTTACTTTCAGCCCAGATTTCTCCATTATGCACCTTGATAATTTTTTCACATAATGCAAGACCAATCCCACGTCCGCCAGCTGGAGTTCTTGTTTTTGAACTTACTGTGAATTTATTGAATATACTATATAACTCATCTTCTGGAATCCCTATTCCTTTATCAGTAATCTTAAACTGAACCTTATCATCTACAGTTTTTGTCAAATTTATGGTAATTGGTTTACCCTCACCATATTTGACAGCATTGCTGATTAAGCTGTCTATTGCTTGAGTTATGTAATATTCATCACAATGGACTATTATATTATCCTCAACTTTAAAGATAAATTCCTGCCTGGCATCATCTGCAAATATCTTCTTATATAGAACTGGGCGTTCCCTGACTAACTCACTTAAATCCACTTTCTTTTTGTTAAGCTCATAAGTCAGGGCTGAGAGTTTTGACAGATCA
Organism: uncultured Rickettsiaceae bacterium; assembly: GCA_905479865.1. GTDB lineage: Bacteria > Pseudomonadota > Alphaproteobacteria > Rickettsiales > Rickettsiaceae > Megaera_A. The sequence goes on from CAJQOD010000023.1 coordinate 953, forward strand.
GCTATATTACTGACAAAACTCTTGAGTCTGTCACTGCTGCTTACTATATCTTTAATGGATTGTTTAACGATTTTCTCATCCAGACTATCATAGCAGGAATATAACACCTCGCTTAAAGATAGGATACCGGTCATCGGAGTGTTAGTTTCATGTGGTAGATTACGAATGAATTCATCTTTTAAGTCCTTGAGCTTTGATATTTCAATGTTTCTAAGCTTTAACTGGTCTTTAAGATAAATTTCTTTGGTCTTGAGCTTTCCTTCTCTGTCTTGAAACCGATTTTCCAAAAACTCCAAACCCTGCACAACATTCTCAAGCTCTCTTCTTGTGTAATCAACTTCTTTTTCCAAAGACTCTATTGTTGTTTCCGCCTGTTCTTGCTGTTCCTGTTTGTTTCTTAGAATAGTAAGTGTAAATCCCCCTACCATAAAATAATACATATATCAGCTTTAATTTTAAGTCATATATTCCACCCGGAAACCTTTCACCTATATAGGTTTGGTAGAACAATAGCGATAACCACAAACCAACTGGAATCATTACTAATGCCGTGCGCCAACCGATAAGTAGCGGAACCATTGTTAAGTGTATAGTTAAAATAGTCAAAGAAGTATGTGAAAATCTGCTTAATAATACTAAAAAACTGCTAATAACGACAAGACTTAGAAGTACTGATAAATACCATATTATTCCTAGATATTTCTCTTTGAAAAATTTATTCCATAAATTGTTGCAAAGGATGGATGTTGCTATAGTTAATACTGCAATTTGAACAATATTAATTAAGTAAGAATATTTATAATACAACGCTTTCTCAATTGATATTGTTGTAATTAATGTGAAAAATATTGCAAACGAGAGGTAACTATAAGCACTGTTAGATTTTGGTAAATGTTTATTACAATATTCAAAAAAACTAAAATTTTGCAGTTTAGTTGGTAACTCTAGAAAATATTGACTTATTTTCTTTTTTTTAAGTACTGTATTTCCATTATTTTCTAATTTTTCTTTACTAACTGACCATCCTCCTGGTTCATTTAAAAGATAGTGGGAAGAAAAGAATGCTATAAAATTAGATATCATACCAGGTATAACACTTTCTATTTGTGTAATTGGTTGAATATAATTTTTCCAAAATATAGCTGTTACTATTCCAGAAATTATGGCGATTAGTGCAACTCGTGTAGTGCTACGAAATCCTAATATAGCTGACATTAATATTGGAGTTACAACAGGTATATAAAAATTTTCACTTAAAAAGAGTAAGTCTAATAATTGTTCATAAATTAGTGTTAGTATAACAACTCCAACTCCTATAAATACTGCAAATAGCCTAGAAAATAGTAGCTCACGATTTTTATTAATTCCTAGAGGTTGACATAAATCATGGGAAAAAATGACAGATGCTGTATTAATCCAAGAATCAGCTGTGGACATAATCATTGCCATTATTCCTATTAATGCAAAACTTTTGATTCCGGCAAAAGAATAATGGTCTATTATATATAGCCCTAAATGTTCTGGATTTAAATTTGGATTATGAAAAAATACAATAAATCCAATGAAACAAGTCATGAAATAAATAAATAAACAAACAAAAGAACTCAACAAAAAAGATTTTTTTATTTGCTGACTATCTTTAGCTATTAACATCCTTTGAAACATGGTAGGATTCAATGCTGGAACCAAACCACATAAAAATATGGAAATATATTGATAACTTCTATTAGAATTATCAGTTAGTAACTTATTGTAGTTAAATAAATCGCTTTCTAACGCCTCTTGAATAAGGTTATGACTACCAAGAGTTTTCCAAATAAATACAGCAAAAACAGGAATTATGATACCAAATGTAATTAGCTGAAGAATATCTGTAAAAGTTACTGCTTTTATTCCCCCCAAAGCTGAATAGATAACAACTACAAAGCTACTAATTAAAGTCGCATAAATACCGGATATACCAAAAAAATAACCAAAAATTGTTGAAAACACTTTAATTTGCAGGGCTACAACGGCAAGGGTACTTGCAATTGATGCTAGTGCTGTAATAATTCTTACATGTTTTCCATATAATTTACCCATAGTCTCGGCAACGGATAAACTTCCTTTAAATTCATGAATTTTATTACTAAAAATATAAGCAACTACCATTAAATTAAGAGCATAACCTGCTCCAGCAAGGATATACCATAAACCATTTTTATAAGTTTCTGATATAGAAAGCGCAAAGTCACTTCCTCCTATCCAGGTAGCAATAATAGTAGCGATAATAGTTGCAGTAGTAAAATTTTTATCACCAAGAGCGTATTCCTTTATGGTTGTTACACCTTTGGATTTATACAACCCAACTCCAAGATTCAACAGCAAAAATCCGACAACAATAGCTATATCTAAATCAAAAGACATAAGGCTTATACTTAACCAGTTAACAAGGTTACATTAAATACTACTAGAACACTCACCTGCTGATTGCAAGAGTTATCTGGTTTGGCTTTACTCATGTGCCTGATAAGGTGTTACTCAATTGACAATTAACATTTGTCACCAATTCTGTGCATAGAGCAGTTACGTTCCATTAGACTATCATTTGCTATTTATGCCACAATTACTTAAATTGAGTGGATTTCTATTCCAAACCTTCCTTATTGTATTCAGGATTTAATACCATCTCTTAAATGTAAGCTTTTCTATTTGGCAAAAAACCTGAAACATCAGAGAATATCGAGGAATCTCAGCCCTCCGGTAATGCATTATACAAATGAAACCTGAGCCTGGAACAATTATGCAATTAACTTGATTAGATCAAGCTAATACTCTAATATCTGGTCAATAATCATAATAATTTTTAAAAAATGAACCATATAAAGAATTTTTTGGCACATAGCCGAGTTAGATCATTATTGCTACTGCTACTGGCAATAACAGTTTGTATCTCTCTTATATCGTACACACCCAGCGACCCTTCATTCAATTTGGTAACCGACAATGCACCCAGCAATATTCTACTGCATTTTGGGTCATATTTATCCGACATGCTTTATCAATTATTTGGACTGCCCGCATTCATTCTCCCCTTATGTGCCATTTCGTGGTCATATCTTTTATTTCGTAATGGAGAAATAAACTATGCGTTACTTCGTACCCTGGCAATGCTACTATCAATTTGTTTCTGCAGCAGCGCCTTAAATGCACTGGGAATAAAACAACTACCTGCTAGTGGTGGTGGAATCCTGGGAATAGCCATCTGGCATTTGACTTTATCCTTTAAGCAGGTGTACACTTACGAAAAATTTATACATATTGGATATATCGTATTGGCGGTAATATTCTTTATACTAGCTCTTGGCATTCAATTCAAAATTTACAAGAAAATTATTTTTGGTTTTTTTAAAAGCATTATAGGAATAATAGGCAAAACCGGCATCTTACAAAAATTAGGATCAAAACTTGGGTCATTTGATACTGGAGAAGCATATTACGCCGAGGACGAATTCAGCTCAATCAACAGGCAAAACGAAGATCCATTCTCTGGCAACTCTGCAGCACTCAGCAGAAACAGGACGTCACTCCCAATTAAAAAAGCATCTCCAATACCAGGAAGAAGCTTTCCTGACTGTAACACTCTACCTTCCATTGACCTGCTAGATGAAGGGGATAATCAAAACTTTAAGCCACAAACTCAAAGTGAGCTTAAACAAAAGTCGGAACAGCTGGTTTCTGTACTTAAGGACTTTGGGGTCAATGGTACAGTCATTGATGTGCGCGAAGGACCGGTCGTCACGATGTATGAATTTGAACCGGCCGCCGGAACCAAATCTTCCAGAGTCATCGGACTTGCAGATGATATTGCAAGATCCTTGTCTGCTGTTTCAACTCGCATTGCAGTGATTCCTGGAAGAAATGCTCTTGGAATTGAACTACCAAACAAACAAAGAATGTTCTTTCGCCTTAAAGAACTGATCAAGACTCAAGAATTCCAGGACTCCAGCATATCATTACCGTTGATTCTGGGGAAAGACCTCGGAGGAAAACCACTTATTGCCGACCTTGCTAAAATGCCGCATCTGCTTGTAGCTGGAACGACAGGATCAGGTAAGTCGGTAGCAATAAATGCCATGATTATGTCGCTTTTATATAGATACACTCCTGATGAATGCAAAATGATTATGATTGACCCTAAAATGCTGGAACTATCAGCTTACGATAATATCCCACATCTTATGACCCCGGTTGTTACGGAACCTGGTAAAGCTATTGTTGCTTTAAAGTGGGCAGTCAAAGAAATGGAGAATCGTTACAGGTTAATGTCTCATCTTGGAGTTCGTAGCATTACAAATTATAATATAAAACTCCAGGAAGCTGCAAAGGACGGCAAAGTTCTTGAACGCAAAATTCAAACGGGATTTGATCCGGAAACGGGTAAACCAACGCATGATTCAGTACCAATTGATATGAATAAAATGCCGTTTATCGTCGTAATTGTTGATGAAATGGCGGATTTAATGCTAGTGGCAGGCAAGGATATTGAGACCTCTATCCAACGGCTTGCACAAATGGCCAGAGCTGCCGGTATTCATATCATCATGGCGACCCAGAGACCTTCCGTTGATGTCATTACCGGCGTTATTAAAGCCAATTTCCCAAGCCGGATAAGCTTTAAAGTTACCTCAAAAATTGACAGTCGTACTATTTTAGGAGAGCAAGGTTCCGAGCAGTTACTGGGCATGGGAGATATGTTATATATGGGAAATAGTTCAAAAACATTGCGAGTTCATGGCCCGTTTGTTGATGATAAAGAAGTAGCGAAAGTCACCAATTTCTTGCGAGAAAACGGTGTACCTGAATATGTTTCGGCAGTTACTGAATCATCTGACGATGAGATGCTAAACAACGAATTTGGAATTAGCAACGAAGATGATATTTATACTCAAGCTGTAAATATTGTCCGTACTGAACGTAAATCTTCTATTAGCTATATTCAACGTTGTCTTAGAATTGGATATAATAGAGCAGCAAATTTAGTGGAAGAAATGGAAAAAAATGGAATCCTCTCTCCTCCCAATCATTCTGGGAAAAGAGAGGTTTTATTACCGGAAGATTAACCTATTAACTATATTATATGCTTTTATTATCAGTTTAAACGTGATACAATATCTGCCGATCCCTATTAATTACGAGACGAGGTATACATGTTAAAAACCACAGAATTTCAGGTTGGTGAAAAAGTCGTTTATCCTTCGCATGGAGTCGGAGAAATTACAGAAATAGAAAGCCAAACTATTGCTGATACAAAGCTGGAAGTCTATGTCATTTCCTTCCCACAAGATAAAATGACATTGCGTGTTCCCGTTTCAAGAGCCACTGTATCTGGACTTAGAACCTTAGCAAATAAAAGTTCTGTTAATGAAGTCTATACCATTCTAAACGGCAAGCCAAAACGTGGTAACAAAATGTGGAGCAGACGAGCCCAGGAATATGAAGCAAAGATAAACTCTGGCGAAATTGAAGCTATTGCTGAAGTTGTCCGTGACCTATACAAAAATGTTGATAATGATCGCTCTTATAGCGAAAGAACAATCTATGAATCAGCCCTAAACCGTTTAGCTTCTGAAATTGCAATTCTTGAAAATACAGAAGAAACCGTTGCAACAGACAAGTTAATTGAGCTTCTAAAAGAAAAGGCGATTGCTGCATAACATAAGCTCACTTATCTATTAAGTCTCCGTCTCTGTCATACCAGCGTTTAAGCTTAGGTGGATGCTTTAACATAGCGGAACATTTCCTTAAGTTTCCTCTTCAGGGAAATGATATTACTCGGGAAAATGCTGGAAACACTCATCTGCAGCGCACAACTCCTGGTAAACTTCTGGATCAACATTACCGCCTGTAATCAATATAAGAACTATCCTGTTGTCAGGTTGTTTCTGTAGCCATGAATGCGCTGCGGCCATACTTATTGCGCCCGAAGGTTCACAGGTGACCTTCATCATTTGAATAAGCCATGCTGTCCAATAGCGAATCGATTCTTCGTCGGCTAAATGAAATCCATCAAGTTTCCTTAGATAATTTAAAGTACGCCTGGATACAGAAAGTGCACGCAATCCGTCAGCTATAGTATCTGGAGAATCCTTGAATCTGAAAATCTCCGTATTATTCAAAGATTGATAAGCATCATTGGCTATTTGTGGCTCTACTCCATGCAGCTGAGTCGCAGGTGATAATAGCTCTTTGGCCAGATACGTCCCTGCAAGCAAACCACCACCTCCACAAGGACCGAATATAGCATCTGGTTTTTTACCCATTTGCTCCATATCCAACAGTGCTTCATAACACATGGTACCAGCACCAGCTATCGTAGCATCATCGTCAGAAGGATGAAGATACAGATACTCCCTCTCTCCATCGTATTTTGCAGCAGCTTCTGCTTCACTTCTTGTTGCAATTTCTACTACTTCTGCCCCATAATATTCTGCTATGCGTTTCTTAATGAGAGAGACGTTTTTTGGTAAATATACTCTTGCATGAATACCGAATAATTTTGCCGCATACGACATTGCAAGCCCGTGATTCCCTGTACTATAGGCAACTATTTTTTTAGGCATATTGCCTTGCTCTTTAAGAATTAGAAGATGGTTAAGCACCCCACGAATCTTAAATGCCCCAGTTTTCTGAACAGCATCCATCTTGAAATATACCGTGCTTCCAAGCATTTTATTCAAAACATTAGAATGCAAAAGCGGAGTTTTGTGAATATAATCCTTGATACGTAAATAGGCTTTTGCAACTACTTCAGGACTTTGTATAGTTTGATTCATCTTATTTTATACAGCCTGCTAAAAAGAAATGTTACCATAATTCTCTAATCACTTGAAAACATTAGATTAAGGCATTATATAACTATCATTGATAATATACAAAAAATTTATTAAGGTTTCTACAAGTAATGAGTAATGAGAAAAAAACTCTGCCGCTACTAACACTTCGTGACGTTATTATATTCCCTGGGACTATTGCTCCAATCTTTATTGGCAGAGAAAAATCTCTAAATTCACTTCTTGCTGCTAAAAAAATTGAAGATGGCCAACATATCCTTCTAACTACGCAGAAAAAACAGGATATTGAAGAACCCAAAGCCAATGATTTATACAAAGTTGGAGTTTTAGCCAAAATCATTCAGACCGTAAAATTACCGAACAATAACGCTAAAATCTTAGTGGAAGCCATAAATCGTGTAAAGCTTGCAAGCATCAACGGGAAAGATATGTTTATTTCCGACTATACTATCATCCCGGATAAAGAAGTAAGTGATCTTGCAACCCTGAATGACTCGACGCAAGTTTCTTTAGAAGCTTTCAAGGAATATGCCAGGGCAAATAAAAAAATAAACCTTGAGATTCTCAATATACTTGGTGAGCAAAAAAATCCTGGCTATATTACCAATATTATTGCTTCACACCTGACATGCAAGCTGGAAACCAAGCAGAGCCTTCTTGAACAAACAGATATACTAAAGCGTTCTGAGATGCTTAATGAAATAATTACAACAGAAAGTACTCATATTGATGCTGAGCAATCTGTCCAACAGAGAGTTAAACAACAAATAGAAAAAACTCAACGGGATTTTTATTTAAATGAACAAATGAAAGCCCTACAACAGGAGATGGATGGCGGAAATGAAAAATCAGACTTCTTCGACTTAGAGAAAAAAATTAAGAGACTTAAGCTTTCGAAAGAAGCGCAGGAAAAAGCAGAATCTGAACTTAAAAAGCTTAAAATGATGAACCAAATGTCTGCCGAGTCATCTGTTGTAAGAAATTATCTTGAAGCATTACTGGCTATGCCTTGGGGCAAACGTACCAAAACCAATATAGATATAAATAAAACTGAAGAAATTCTCGACCGTGATCATTATGGCCTGAAAAAAGTCAAAGAAAGAATTATTGAATATCTATCTGTTTTAAAACGCTCCAGGAAAATCAAAGGACCCATTTTGTGCTTCATTGGCCCACCGGGAGTTGGTAAAACATCTCTCGTAAAATCTATTGCAGAAGCAATGGGCAGAAAATATGCAAAATTTGCCCTTGGCGGAGTGCGTGACGAAGCTGAAATCAGAGGGCATCGTAAAACTTATCTTGGCTCGATGCCAGGTAAAATTATTAATTTACTCAAAAAGTCAAAAGTCGATAATCCGGTCATGCTATTTGATGAAATTGACAAAATGAGTGCGGATTTTAGAGGTGACCCTGCATCTGCATTATTAGAAGTTTTGGATCCAGAGCAGAATTCGCATTTCGTAGATCATTACCTGGAAGTTGAATATGATTTATCAGATATAGTATTTATTGCCACTGCAAACTCTTATGACTTACCAAGAGCCTTGATTGATCGAATGGAGATAATTAATATCGCCGGATATATCGAAGAAGAAAAGCTCCAAATAGCAAAAAATCATCTAATTTCAAAACAGTTAAAAATGCATGGTATCAAACCACATGAGCTGAAAATTACTGACGATACAATCCTGGAACTAATCAGATATTATACTAAAGAATCCGGCGTTCGATCACTTGAGAGAGAGATTGGAGCATTAGCTAGAAAAGTACTCACTAAAATTCTAAAAAACAAGGATGTAAAAACTGTTACCATCAAACCTAAAGATTTAGAGGAATTTTTAGGTGTCAAAAAATATCGATTTGGCCTGGCCGAAAAAGAAGATCAGATTGGCACTACAACGGGTTTAGCATATACCGAAGTTGGTGGTGATTTACTGAGCATCGAAGCTGTTGCCTTCCCAGGCAAAGGTGGAATTAAATCAACAGGAAAGCTCGGCGATGTGATGAAAGAATCAGTCGAAGCAGCATATAGCTGTTTCCTAGTTAGAGCTAAGGAACTTGGCCTTAAAGAGAAAGATTACAAGGAAATCGACATACATCTACACGTTCCAGAGGGTGCTATTCCCAAAGACGGACCATCTGCAGGTATTGCCATATATACAACACTGGTTTCATTGATGACTAAAACTCCAGTCAGCAAAAATATTGCCATGACCGGCGAAATAACTCTACGTGGTAAGGTGCTACCTATCGGCGGCCTGAAAGAAAAATTACTTGCAGCTAGCAGAGGCGGCATCAAAACCGTACTTATTCCTAAAGATAATGAGAAAGATTTAAAAGATATTCCAGATAATATCAAGAAAAAACTGGAGTTAATACCAGTGTCAACTATTGATCAAGTACTCAGACATGCACTAGTTACAAAAACGGAAAGAAAAAGTAGGTAACTAATCATGGCATATCGGTATCAACCGAAACTAATCAAGGATTAACAGCCAGCAACTGAATTTTATTGTTTGAAGCATTGCATCGCACTATAGCTTCTTCACAGTGACCAGGAGAAGCCTAATGAGCAAACAAAAAAGCTGTTTCTTTTACGATGTTTCTACCAACTCTTGAAACTCATCGACAACTTGCTTATACAGCTTAAGTTTAAAAGGAATGATGTCAAAAAGAAGTTCCTTAAAATTCACCCATTTCCACTGATCGAATTCCGGACACTCAGTATTAATGTTGATGTCACTATCCTCACCGGTGAATCTGATCAGAAACCATTTTTGCCTCTGACCACAATACTGACCTTCCCATAATTTTGGAATTAAGAAATTCGGCACACGATAGCTATACCAGCGTTTACTCTCAGCAATTATGTACCCTTGATTGCAGCCTATCTCTTCCCTCATCTCACGCAAGGCAGCCGCACTTGGAGTTTCACCAAGATCTATCCCTCCCTGTGGCATCTGCCAACCATTAGCTTTCGAGTCAACACGCTTGCCAACAAACACACGCTTATGCTTATCTACAATCATCATCCCTACTCCCTGCCTAAATGGTAAATCGCTAACATCTTTTCTGTCTAATTTACTATCACTCACAAATTATATCCCTTTAAGTATATCAGATACTGGTATTAGCTTAATATTTCTCTTATCCAAGATCGGAGTCCAATCGCTTATCATCTCAATAGTTAGCATCAGCAACGTCATGGCAAGCTCTGTGGAATTTCTATTAAAACCAGTTAAATATTGCCTTGCTATTACCTTCAATTTTATATCTTTTATCATGAGTTACTTAATTTGCATGATTTATAATCAATCCACGAATTAAATCATAAGCTCTTGCATATTGATAATCATTCTTGTATTTCTTGGACATTATATGCTCTTTTACTGTCTTATCTTTATTTTTAACCATATCATCTGATTTTTCGTCAGTATTGTATTTTTTCAAATAGCTTTTGACTGAAGAACTGGTGAATGAAGTTTCTTTTTTATCTTTTTCTACATATTCTACTTTAGCATTCTCAATAAATACATCTGGCTCAATACCTTCAGCATTTATAGATTTGCCACTTGGTGTATAGTATTTTGCAGTTGTCAGCTTCACCGCCGCACGCTTACTAATTTGCGTGAATGTCTGCACTAGCCCTTTCCCAAAAGATGTGGTACCTACAATAATTGCTCTTTTGTGATCCTGCATAGCACCCGCAACAATTTCAGCAGCAGAAGCAGTCCCTGCATTAATCAGCACTACCATTGGTACTTTCGGTGCTTTTGGCACAAACCTACCTGCAGAAGTCACACTATCATTTTTACTATCTCGGCCTCGAGTTGAAACAATAACCCCATGATCTATGAAATATTCGCAAACTTCCACCGCCTGATCAAGCAAACCACCAGGATTATTCCTTACATCAAGAATGATACCTTTTAATGATTTGCTGTTCTGTTTAAGCTTTTTCTCTATTGCAGCTACAGCTTTCTTTAGCTCAGCACTTGTTTGGTTATTAAATGCGACAATCCTGATATAACCAATGCCACCAAATTCATCTTCCTCAACTTCAAACTTAATAGGCTTAATTTTAACAATTTCACGCTTTAGCTCTATCTCCTTAGTGATATGCTCATCCTCTTTAACAACAAGTAAATTGAGCATAGTACCAGGTTCGCCGCGCATTTCCTGTACTGCCTTATTAAAACCCATATTAGAAACGAGCTGCCCATTAACACCTACGATATAATCTCCTGCGCCAATACCTGCTTTATGTGCTGGAAGGTCATCAATTGGAGTTATAACCTTGACTGCACCGCTATCATAAATAATTTCCACACCAATACCACCAAACTCACCATCAGTCTGATTAAGAAAGAACTCCAAATCTTCATCCGTATAGTATCCTGAATACGGATCAAGTGCTCTTAGCATGGCATTAATAGCCTCATCGGTCATTTCCTGGCGTTCCGGCTCCTGCATATAATCTTTTTCAATGCGCTGAAACACATCCTGAAATTGTCTAAAATAGTAGCTGTTTGAGTGCTGCTCTGCATCCTTCTTTTTATCTTTAGCTAGTGCTACATTTACTCCTGAAAGCAAAAACACTATCTGCAAAATTGCGATTAATCTACCAAACATATTTTTTTCTTAAAAATTTATACATATAATTCAATATCCTGCTTTTCTCTTGCAAGTGCCTGTTCCTGAATAAATTGAAATCTTTTTTCAGGATTCTTGCCCATCAGATTATCCACCATTATATCGATATTTTCAAAATCATCTATACCTACTTTATAAAGCGTGCGAGTGTTCGGATCCATCGTAGTCTCTTTCAACTGTTTTGGGGTCATTTCTCCAAGACCTTTGAAACGTCCGACTTCTATTTTCTTCCTATCTTTTTCCAGCTGTTTCACCAAGTACTCTTTTTGCACTTCATCAGCAGCATAATGGGTTTTGTTACCTTGAACCAAACGATATAACGGTGGTTTTGCCAAATATAAATGACCATTTTCAATCAGCTTTCTCATACGCAAATAAAAGAAAGTCATTAACAAAGCTGCAATATGGGCACCGTCAACATCCGCATCCGTCATTATGATAATTTTTTCATAACGCAAAGCATCTTCACGGTAATGACTAAGCGATCCACAATTAAGTGCTACCTCTAAATCCTGAATCTCCTGATTAGCAGCAATTTTCTGCGCAACAGCATTGGCTACATTAAGTATTTTACCTCGAAGCGGCAAAATGGCCTGAGTCTGACGATCACGCGCCTGCTTTGCAGACCCGCCCGCAGAGTCACCCTCCACCAGAAACAGTTCCGTACCTTTAGCACTCGTATTACTGCAATCCGCCAGCTTCCCGGGTAGGCGCAGCTTTTGCACCGCTGTTTTTCGGCTGACACTACGCTCATCCTTACGACTTAAGCGATATTCAGCATTATTTATAAAGTGCTGAATCAATCTGTCCGAAGATTTTTTATTGCCGCTTAGCCAATGATCAAAATGATCCTTGATTACATTCTCAATCTGTTTTGATATTCCATTTGATACCAGTTTTTCCTTTGTTTGCCCCTGAAAAACCGGCTCTTTGATAAATACCGAAAGCATGATACAGGCCGACTCCAGAATATCCTCAGGCATAATTTGGGATATTTTTTTATGTCCAGTCATTTCACCGTAAATCTTCACACCACGAGACAGGGCCGATCTTGTACCCTGTTCATGCGTACCGCCCATAGGTGTTGGAATAGTATTACAGTAGGATCTTACAAAATCCCTATTTTCATGCCAGCAAATAGCCCATTCTATCTTGATATTTGCAGACTTTACCTCTGCGTTCCCGGAAAAAACCTCTTCACCAATAATTTTGGTTTTATCTAAATGCGAATCCAAATAATCGCGAAGCCCTCCGGGAAAATGTATGATGTCGCTCTCAGGCACTTCGTCCGAAGATATAAGCTCAAGAGGGCAACTCCAATGAATTTCTACACCCTTATACAGATAAGCTTTAGATTTTGCTAAATCATATATTCTTTTTGGTTTTAACTTCAATAACTCACCAAAAATCTCTGGATCAGGATTAAAAGTGATTTTTGTCCCTTTGAGTTTCTTAAACGCAGAAGATTGCTCAAGCTTAGTGAGTGGAACGCCACGGGAATATTTTTGCATGTAAGCCATACCTCCTCGGTACACCTCAACCATCAAATTCTCAGATAGCGCATTTACAACCGATACACCAACACCATGCAAACCACCGGAAGTCTGATAAGCTTTGTCAGAGAATTTCCCTCCTGAATGCAGGGTAGTGAGTATAACTTCAAGAGCAGATTTGTTAGGAAATTTGGGATGATTATCAACTGGGATACCACGTCCATTATCACCGATTGCTATTGAACCATCAGCAAGCATCTCGATAGTAATTTTGGAAGCAAACCCGGCAACAGCCTCATCCATTGAATTATCCAGCACCTCAGATACCAAGTGATGCATTGCCGAATCATCTGTCCCGCCAATATACATTCCAGGACGCATACGAACAGGCTCAAGACCCTCCAGAACCTCGATATCATTTGCTGTATACGAATTATCTTTAGTACTTTTTGTTGTAGTGCTAAAGCCAAATAAATCTGACACTTAATAGTTGTTCCAAAAATTTTCTTGTTCACTGTAATGAACTTAACCAATTTAAACAACAAAAGCAAGGAGAAGTGATGGATATAGCGTATAATACAGCCTAATCCATAACCATTGTTTGGCATTACCACAATATTACAAATTACTTTTTTTCTTTTTTTGTTTTTGTAGTCTTATTGGCAATAATTTCTACTGCTTGCGGCACATCAACCGTAAAAGGATCTATAGCTTTTGGAATTGAAGTAAATTTATTTTGATATTTCAAATATGGCCCAAACCTTCCAATACCCATCAAAATTTCTGCGCCAGTTTCTGTATGATTTCCCACATGTAACGGCAAATTCAATAATTTTAAGGCCATTGGTAAGTCCAAAGTCTCTGGATTAATACCGGCTGGCACAGGGCTACGCTTTGGTTTTTCCTTTTTAGTTTTACCAGCCTCTCCGACTTGCACGTACCACCCGTATGGTCCTTTCTTCAAATAGATCGTATCACCTTCCGGGTTATTCCCAAGCTCTTTGGTATTATCAGTAAACGTTGTTGCCGCATTTTCAGCATCACCATCACTTTTGGCAATTTGCTTCTTGAACGTACAATCCGGATAATTACTACATGCCAGGAAAGCGCCATATTTACCAAGCTTCAAACTCAAAGTACCATCTGCGCAAGAACTACATTTTTTGTTTTTCTTATATTCATCGCTGTCTGGTTCGCCGAACAGATAAAATTCCAAAGCTTTCTCAACATAGTCAATAACATCGCCTATCTTCTGATCACTAACTTTCTCTACATTTTCATTAAAACCAGTCCAAAAATCACCGAGCAGTTTTTTCCAGCCAAGCTTTCCTTCAGCTATCTTATCAAGGTCTGTTTCAAGCTCTGCGGTAAAATCATATTCCACGTACTTTAAAAAGTAACCGACAAGAAATGCTGTAACCAATCGCCCCAGATCATTTGGGAAAAAACGTTTCTTTTCTACAGTCACATATTTACGGTCTTGCAATACAGATATAATTGAAGCATACGTAGATGGACGGCCAATACCAAGCTCTTCCAAACGTTTAACCAGACTCGCTTCTGAATATCTCGGTGGCGGTTCGGTGAAATGTTGTTCAGGATTAATCTTCCTGGTATCTACTGCCTCACCTTCTAACAGAGGCGGTAACATTTTACTACTCTCTTCCCTGCTATCATCCTGCCCTTCCTGATAGATTTTGTAAAAACCGTCAAAAGCAATTGTAGAACCGGTAGCACGCGCTGTAAAATTTTTATCTTCACTAACAAGATCAGCTCCCACCATATCAATCACCACACTTTCCATTTGGCAAGCAACAGTTCTTTTCCAGATCAGATCATAGAGACGCCACTGATCTTTATCTAATTTGTCTACACATTTTTCTGGAAGCAAAGAAATATCAGTAGGACGAATCGCCTCATGAGCTTCCTGCGCATTTTTTGATTTTGATTTATACATTCTAGGACTCGGCGGCAGATATTTATCCCCATACTTATCCTCAATTAGCGATCTAATACTATTAACTGCATCTGATGCTAAAGTCACTCCGTCAGTTCTCATATAGGTAATTAAACCGACAGTCTCACCATCAATATCAATACCTTCATATAATCTCTGCGCAACTTGCATGGTTTTTTTTGCTCCAAAACCAAGTTTCCTCGAAGCTTCCTGCTGCAAAGATGAGGTAATAAAAGGTGCTGAAGGGTTTCTTTTTTGCTGTTTTTTCTTGATGGAATCAACAGTAAAGTTCCGCTCCTTCAAACGAGAAACTATGTTATGGGCTGTTTCTTTATTAATAATGGAGAATTTTTCGAGTTTATTACCGTCAATATATGATAATTTAGCAGAAAATGGCTCGCCATTACTATTGTGCATATCGAGCATAATATCCCAATATTCCTGGCTTATAAAACGATCTATTTCATCTTCTCGCTCGCAAATAAGACGCAGTGCTACAGACTGCACCCTTCCTGCTGACCTGCAACCTGGAAGCTTACGCCATAAAAGGGGAGATAATGTGAAACCCACTAAATAGTCAAGAGCTCGTCTTGCTTGCTGGGCATTTACCAGATCAGCATCAATTTTTCTAGGGGATGCAACGGCTGCAAGCACGGCTTTTTTAGTGATTTCATTAAATGCAATCCGCTTGAATCTGGCGTCTTCAGTAATGATTTTCTTGGCTTTTAGAACTTCAACAATATGCCATGAGATCGATTCACCTTCTCGATCCGGATCTGTCGCCAAATATACTTCATCTGCCTGTTTCGCCAACTTAACGATTTCATTGACGTATTTAACAGCTCTGTCTGAAATGTCATATTTCATCGCAAAATCTTCTTCGGGAAGAACTGATCCATTCTTTGATGGAAGATCCCGTATATGACCAAAAGATGCGATTACTTTAAAATCATTTCCAAGATACTTATTGATTGTCTTGGCTTTAGCAGGTGATTCAACAATTACTAGCTTCATAAAAAATTTAATATATTAGTGAAATTTTATTACCAGAATGTCTGACAATTTTTCCAGCCAGCTCAAGTTCCAAACATATAGTATAAATTACCGGCAATGAAAATTTTGTTTCATCAGCAAGTACTTCGTATGTAACAGGAGTCGATGAGAGCAAGGCGATTACCATTTCTCTATCTCTGTCTTTGATCTCCAAATTATCACTCTCCACTGGAAGTTTGAAATTATTACTATAGTTTTGCGATTCTTCAAGTGATTTTTTTAATTTCTTATAAGATGTTGTATTAGAAATAACATCTTCGCTCGATTCAAGTAAATATGCACCATCTTTTATTAATTTATTACTTCCTGCGCATCTCGGATCAAGAGGGAAGCCCGGCACAGCAAAAACATCCCTATTTTGTTCCAGCGCAAAATTAGCTGTAATTAATGAACCCGATTTAAGCCCGGCTTCTATGACCAGAGTCGCAAGAGCAAGGCCGGAAATAATTCTATTTCGCTGCGGAAAATGCTGACTTAAAGGTTTTGAACCTATTGGAAGCTCAGCAAGCAGTAATGCATTTTCTGAAATTTGCTCATATAGTTTTTTATTTTCAGGCGGGTAAATATGATCTATACCACCTGCTACTACTGCAATAGTTTGAGATCCGCTAGCTTCGGCAACAGCCGTATCAATACCTCTAGCTAGCCCTGAAACAGTAACATAACCGGCTTTTACCAATTCGGATGATATCTTCGAAGCAAAAGAACGGCAATTAATTGAACTGTTCCTGGCTCCAACAATAGCGACAACCTTCTCGGAATTTAGTAATTTTACATCCCCCTTATACGAAATAACAGGAGGAAAGTCATGTATTTGCAGCAATAGCTGCGAGTAGTTAAAATCCTTGTAAGTCAGTAAATAAGCTTTATTCCTAGCTAATTTCTCAAGCTCCTGCTCAGCAGCACTCCTTGAGAATATTTTAATAGGCCGGGATCTGCCGCCTTTGAGAGAAAAATCTGCTATATTCTCGAGAGCCATTCGGGCTGACCCGAAGAGCTTGATCAAATGAGTAAAAGTTTTTAAACCTACATTTTCACTTCTGATAAGGCGCAAAATATCGATCGTCTCCTCAGAATATGTAGGAGTACCACCTCGAACAAATAAGTTATTGAGCATTTACCTATAGTTTTTCAGCATTAGATGTTAGATAATCAGAAACTCCCTGCTTTGTAGGGTTCATACCCTGATCACCTTTTTGCCACCCGGCCGGACAAACTTCTCCATGAACATTATGATGATCCAAAGCATCAATCATTCTGAGGGTTTCATCGACATTGCGTCCTAAAGGCAGGTCATTTATCAGGAAGTGCCTAATATTAAACTGCTCATCAATAAGGAACGTAGCTCGGTATGAAATGCCCTCATCATTTAGAACATCATAAGCTGTTGAAATTTCCTTATTCAGATCAGATACCAGAGGGAATTGAACGTTACCAATACCGCCCTTATTTACCGGCATTGCTTTCCATGCATGGTGTGAGAAATGCGAATCTACACTAACAGCAACAACTTTAGTATTCCTGACAGAAAATTCTCCCAACCTGTTATTGAATGCGATAATTTCTGATGGACACACAAATGTGAAATCAAGCGGGTAGAAAAACATGATACCTTTATGACCGTTCAAATATTTCTTCAGATTAAAATCATGTTCGATCGAATTATCCGGCATCACTACCTTTGCAGTGAAGTCCGGGGTTGGCTTTCCTATAAATGGATTCATAATTAATACTCCCTATATATTGAATGTTTTACATCCGTTATAAGAAATAATACAGATAATGTTTTATTAAATCAATAGCCTCATTTTGACCGGCTTAATAATAATGCTTTTACAAACTGTGTGTCGCGTCCTTCCTTGATCGCCTTACTATGGTATTTGGTCTGAATATACCCGCTATGTGGAACTGAAAAATTATTACCTTTGATAGTAAAATTATGATCTGTATCCAGCAAGTTATGAACAGCAGCAAAATAATCTTCGATATCTGATGCAAAAATAATAAACCCACCGTTTTTAAGTTTGTCTTTAAAACTGTCTAACCTTGATTGATTAAATAAACGTTTTTTTAAATGTCTCCTTTTATGCCAGGGATCTGGAAAGAGTATATATATTCCATCAAGAGAAGCCGACGGCATTTGATGCAAAACCAAGTCAAGATCATCCGGCCAGATCATAAAATTGCTACAACCAAGACTCTGTGTCTGCTTTAAAAGATTTGCAACACCATTTATATATACTTCAACACCAATATATAACGCATTAGGGTTTGATCTGATTTGGCAGGCTAAATGCTCACCCATGCCAAAACCAATCTCAAGAAAAACCTTGTCATATTCTCTTGTCTTCAAAAGCTCCAGGCGATATAAATGTTTCGGCAACTCCTCTGCTAACAAGTTTTGCTTTAAATCAGATAATGTTTTCCCTATACGCCTTGCAAAAGTTTGATTTAGTTTATTATGCTGATTTTCTTCTCTCATAGCTAATATCTATAACGTTTTGATTGTATTTTTGTAATAAGCATTCAAAGCAAGTAAAGTTTTAGCACGTATAAATACACGAACTTTATAAATCCGAAAAATCTTAACGTATAAAGTTAAAAAGGGGAGCATTGTAGCATAAATCAACTTGCAAAAAAACTGGAATTTATTATAATCAGCCTTCTGATGTGGGGCCATAGCTCAATCGGTAGAGCGTTTGGATGGCATTCAAAAGGTCGGCGGTTCGATTCCGCCTGGCTCCACCACTTATTTTGCAAGGTATACAAGGGTTTTAGTTTTTATAGAGGAAAAGTTTTTTATTACTCTCTTATTACTATCTCCCTAAAAAATTGGTACATTATTCCTAAATAAAAACTTATATAATCCCTGTATAATCTCCCAGTAAAGAACTTATAATTGCACTACTAGTCAGAGTTTTAATTCTTAATAACAGGCTTTTTAAGCTAATATATTTGCCTCCTGATTGTCCCAATCTAAATCATTGCCCTACGACAGAACCAGATATCGGCCTATAACTGAAGAAGTTCATTGCTTTAATTCAGAAATTTAATATAATTGTTATTGCTATCACAATGAATTGAATAACTATTAAATAATGTCATATTTAAGTTTTATAGAAAATGCAGAGCTTGAAAAAATTATTGCGACTGTTTTAGATAAAGGTAGAGAAGCAATCACTAAGACGGAAAAGCAATTTGGACGTAATGTCATAGATCCATTTACCATAATTTTTGAAATAGCTAGTTTTGAAATTAATGCAGCCGAATGGCGCAGTAATGAGAAAGTTAGACAAGCTCAAAAAACTCTATCAAATCATCTTGGTAATTTTCATCAAAAAATATTAGGATCACTTAATGGTTGGCAAAATTTAGATTCTGGACAAATAGTAGACATTGTAAATCATAATACAAAAATTATTGGAGAAGTAAAAAATAAACATAATACCTTAAAAGGCTCTGACAAGTCTAGTATGTATTATACATTAGAAGATTTAGTCATGCGTAAAGGTCACATGTATAAGGGATATACAGCCTATTACATAGAGATAGTTCCCAAAAACCCTAAACGTTATAATAAGGTATTTACCCCATCTGATCCTCGCACAGGTGGTTTATGCCAAGCAAATCCATTAATCAAACAAATAGATGGATTTAGCTTTTATGCATTAGCAACTGGAGTTGATAATGCATTAGAGCAGTTATTTACTATTATTCCAACAGTAATATCACATTTAAAACCAGAATTTACAACGAGTATGCAACAAAATAACGAGTTTGTTCAAAGCTTTTTTAAAACTGCATTTCAGGTAAAATAATCATGTTGTTAGGGTCAAACCTATTTTCTAACATGGCAATTAGAGATTTGCCAATATGATAAGCTAGATTAACAGGAACAGCATTACCAATTTGTTTATACTGAGCTGCTTTTGACCCAATAAATTCCCAAGAATCAGGAAAGCTTTGAATTCTAGCATATTCGCGGATAGTTAGAGGGCGTGTTTGTGAAGGGTGGCAGCGCTCTGTTTGTTTCTGTGCAGGATTACAGGTCAAAGTTAGAGATGGCTCATTCCATGCTAACCGTCTAGCCATTCCAGTTTTACCACCACCTAAATGATAACTTGCTCCCATATAGGTTTTTTGTAACTCAATTGGTAAATCACGCCAATACCCACCTTCTGGGATGAGCTGCATAATTTTCGCCTTACGCTCAGTATATATTTGGCCATCCGACATGGGTACATCTTTTAGAGCTTCAGCAAGACTAATTGTATAATCTTGTTCTTTAGGAAAAATAATAGGATAGGTTAGATCATTTCTAATACCTAATATCACTAATCTCTCCCTTTTTTGTGCTACATCAAGATATTGCGCTCTTAGAACAGTATAAGTTACTCTGTAACCTAACTCATTCAATATATTTATAATTGTAGATAAAGTACGGCCATTATCATGCTTCTCTAAACCTTTAACATTTTCTGCTAAAATTATTTTGGGTTTGATTTGTTTTACTGCACGTGCATATTCAAAGAACAGAGAACCACGCACATCTTCAAAACCTAGCCTCTTACCTGCATAACTAAAAGCCTGACATGGAAATCCACCTGCTAGAATATCTGCCTGCATGTTGCTAAAATCAATTTTACTGACATCATCATGCACTACATTCCAGTCTGGCATGTTTTTTTGTAAAGTATCAGTCGCATTCTTATCAATTTCTATAAAATAACCACCATTTAGTCCTGCATTATGCAAACCTAATGCTAAACCTCCAGCTCCTGCAAAAAGCTCTAAAACTTTAAACCTGCTACGTCGCTTTGATTGCAAGATTTTAAAACCAACGTCATTACCACCCGATAATTTGGTTTTAAGTCTTTGTAGTTCCTCTAATTGAAAAAAACGATGCTTATTTTGATTACGATATGCTTTTATTAGACCTTTTTTTGCCCAGCGTCTGATAGTGTCTAGTGACACATCCAGCAAGCGGCTAGCTTCTGCAATAGTGATTAGGGATTTATCCTGATGGTATTGTGTTTTATTTAACATATGATAACCTCTACTTATGTATAGGTTACCATATTAGCTTAAGAGATAATGTCAATATAAAAGGCTCACCTTGAACATAATCGTCAGCATCCACATGAACCAACATAAAAATACGCTCGTTTAACACCAGGCGCAAGGCAATATCATTATTTTTTTATGACTGGGTATAACTTTTTCTTTTGTCAAAAAGTAACATAAAAAACCCAGCAGAAATAATGAAAACCGATAACCAGATAAAGCTGATCCAAGGTTGGTAATATATTTTAGCGTGGATAGTTTTTTTATCAATTTGGCTTAAAACAGCATAGAGATCATGGAACATAAAGGAGTAAATATCAACTTCCTGTGAAAGTGTATTTTCAACTTTATACAACCTGTTTTCCGGCTTTAAAAGCATAATATTGCCGTACTGATCTTCCACGCTAAATGTCGCAATCTGCCGGTAATAATTAACACCGTCAGCGAATTTAATGTCCTCTAGTTTCACCTGCATATTTTTATCACTAACTTGATCGCCTATTTTACCTGCAAACTCTATCTCCTGAGATAACAGGCTATTGAGCGTTATACTCAAAGTCAGCAGGCCAAAACCAAAATGCCCCAGAAAAAATGAATATTTTTTACGCAACGTCGTAGCTGTAAATAAAGAGATTGTTGTTTGTAACATTAAATAGATTGCAGCAAAACTCATCAGAGCGGAAATCATACCAAACTCGACCTGAAAACCAAGCCCCATAGTTAGAACAGCACTCAACAACATAAATGCCAAATTTTTCCATTGCATCTTTTGGTCAAGAGAAGGAGCAATAGCGGCAAGCAATAAAATTGGCAAAAAAATCGGGATAAATACGGAGGTAAAATATTCCGGATCAATAACAATTTCAATACCAGACACAAAAGAACAGTATATTGGATAAACAAGTGCAATTACCAGAGATACAAGAGCAGCAAGCCAAAATATATTGCCAATTAAAATCGCAATCTCACTAGAAGTAACCGTTGCAGTCGGTTGCCGTAATTTGCGGTTTTTTACAATGAACCACATCAGGCAGAGCAGAGTTAAGGTAGTACATATTGATAGAATATACACGCCGCGCTCTGGCGAAAATGCGAATGAATGTACTGAAGAGATGATACCACTTCTGACAATAAATGTACCATATATAGTCAGAAGAAAACAAAGTAGCGAAAATGCAATCGTCCAGCACAAAAATCGGCTATTCTGCGCACTCACAATTAGAAAATGATGTAAGGCGATTCCCGCAAGCCAGGGCAGCAAAGAGATATTTTCTACCGGGTCAAAGAACCAGAAGCCTCCCCAGCCAAGTTCACGGTATGCCCACCAGGAACCCAAACCTATACCTGCAGTTAGGTTTGCTAGAGCAAAGCTCGAGAATTTTTTACTGACATACAGAATTTGTGCGTTTTCTTCCGGCCTGTAAAGCAACAAACAACCACTGACAAAAAGCACGACATAGCTCACATTGCCAAGATATAGCAATGGCGGATGAATCGAAAGTGCCACATCTTGTAGCATCGGATTCAACCCCAGCCCTTCATTTGGTACAAAACTAAAAGCATCGAAGGGATTCGAAGTAAATATAATGAAGCTAATAAATAGAATTTGAATAAAAGCCAAAATCATTACGCCAAACTCTTTTGATTCTGACGTAAATTTGGCGGAATAAATGTACACAATACCAACAAGGCAAAGTAGACTAAGCCATAAGAGCATAGACCCTTCGTGGCTTGCCCAACTCGCAGCTATTTTATATATTAGCGGCAATACTGAACTGGAATTTAGAAAGACATTTTTTAGACTAAAATCAGAAATAATAAAAGCTGTAACTAACAAACAGAAGGCAATTACCGGAGTAATGAATCCCAAATAAAAACAGATCAGCCTGAATCTTGTTTTAAACAATATGACACCCGAAGCAGACACTAGAGCTGCCACCAACAAGAAATGTCCGACTATACTAATCAATTTCAGCTGCCTTATCTTTTTGCACGATAACCTGTATAGTCTTAATACGATTATCGAACTTTTTCTTAACGATTATTTTTAAGTTCTTATCAATTAAATATTCACCCTGATTCGGTATTCGTTCCATCTTGCTAATAATGAACCCAGCTATAGTTGTTGCATCTGCTTCCGGTATCGTCCAATTCAATTCACGATTCAAATCCCGAACCGGCATGGTACCGTCAATGACATATTCCTTTTCCGATATTTTTATTACTTTATTCTTACCTGAATCATGCTCATCATAAATTTGACCTACGATTTCCTCCAATATATCCTCAAGAGTTATAATTCCTTGCAAATCCCCATATTCATCAACTACACAGGCGAGGTGGCTTTGCCCCTCCCGAAACATCTTTAGCTGATGTATGACTAGCGCATTATCGGGAATAAAAGTAGGAGTACTTAGAAGTCCCCGTACATCAACATCACCATCACCATTTTTATCATAAATCTTACTCAGTAAGTCCTTAATATGCAGAATGCCTATTATATTATCATGATTATTTTCCCAGAAAGGAATTCTGGTATGAGACGAAGATAAAACGATATCGATAATCTTCTCAGTCTTTGTATCAATATTGATAGCAATGATATTGCTGCGATGCACCATAATATCAGCGATCACCATATTACGCATATCCAGAATACCGCCGAGCATGTCTCGATCATCTTTGTAAACATTACCTTCATGCATGTGATGTTCAATCACCCCACGCACCTCATCAGCTGCAGACCTTTTATGTTTTAGATCGATACGAAATATAAAACAAAAGCCTTTCACTATGTATGCAAGAAGGATGTTGACAGGTTCTAATATTTTCAAAAAAACAAGCAAAATCGGGGTTGCAGCAAGTGCGATTTTTTCAGATTTGACCACAGCAATTGCTTTTGGAATTACTTCTGAAAAAACTATGATCACAAAAGACATAACAATTGAAGATATTAATGTTCCAAGATCATCTCCCAGAAATTCAATAAACAAACCGGTAGCAATGGTCGTACACAATGTATTGGCCAGACTATTACCAATCAGTAATGTACTTATGACTTTTTCTTTTATCTTCAAAATACTCAAAAGCAATTCCGCACGCTTGCTACCTTCAGATTTAAGCTTTTGAATTAACCCTGGAGAAGTAGCTGTGATGGCAGTTTCCGTTGCAGAAATCAGAGCCGCTGCGCCGAGCATACAAACTATTATAGATACAACAATGAAGAGCATTAATTTATTTTTTTTAAAAAATCAGTTACCGGATTCTAATTTAGTTGATATTATCTGCACTTGACAAGGATTTTTATATAAATGTTATACAAAAACAAAAAAGAGAGGGGCAGTATATGACTAAAGAAAGTGAACTACAGGAAGTTCTACAAATGAGTAATACAACAAAAAGAGCAACGGTAGATACACTTGAGAAAATACTGTACGAACCAATTCCTGTATTAGATCATGGTTTCATAAGGGTTGTAGATTATATGGGAGATGATAGTTCCATTGTACAGGCAGCAAGAGTCTCTTATGGAAGAGGTACTAAAAAAAGCTTGCAGGATAAAGGTCTAATTAATTATTTGATGCGACACCGCCACACCACGCCATTTGAAATGTGCGATATAAAATTCCATATCAAACTACCAATATTCATTGCCCGCCAGTGGATTCGTCATAGAACTGCCAGTGTTAATGAATATTCTGCCAGATACTCGATCTTAAGCAATGAATTTTATGTTCCGGAAAAAGTAAATTTGAGTGCGCAATCTACAATAAACAAGCAAGGTCGTAGCGAAGATACACTACCAGAAGCTGAAGCTGATAAAGTCCTTGCACTAATAAAAGCAGACTCAGAAAACTGTCATCGTCATTATGTTGAAATGATGAATGAGGATGAAGAAGGCAATATCATTGATGATAACGTTGTCGGCATCACCAGAGAGCTAGCTCGAATGAACCTTACCTTAAATCATTATACAGAATGGTATTGGAAGATAAACTTGCATAATTTACTGCATTTCCTGGCACTTCGCGCTGACTTGCATGCTCAATATGAAATAAGAGTTTACGCCCAGGCAATGCTTGATGTCGTAAAAGCCTGGGTGCCTTACGCATACGAAGCTTTTGCAGAACATAGAATGCATGGCACTAATATTTCCCAAAAAGGTATGGAAGCAATTCGTCAAATGATAGGCGGTGAAGAAGTCACTCAGGAATCCAGCGGCATGAGCAAAAGAGAATGGACAGAATTGATGGCATCTTTAGGAAAGTAATCTTCAATGCCAGAAATTTGCGCACAAAATGCCATCATAATTTGTGGCCCGACTGCCAGCGGCAAAACTGATTTTGCTCACCGGATTGCTCTTAATAATGATGGCGAAATTGTTAATGCTGATTCGATGCAGCTATACAAGCAATTATCGATTATTACAGCTTCGCCTGAAATACACTTAAAGAATAAACTACCCTATCATCTGTATAATTTCCAGGACATAGATAAGGAATTTTCAGCTGCAAAATACGTTAAATGCGCAAGCAAAACAATCCGAAAAATTGCTCAGAAGGGTAAATTACCGATCATTGTCGGTGGCAGTGGCATGTATATTAACATGTTAGTCAACGGCTATAGCACAATTCCAGATATTAAAGACACCATTCGCACAGAAGCAAGAAAACTACACCAGACAGTTGGTTTTGAAGAGTTTTTCAGACAACTGGAAAAACTCGATCCCAAAATAGTAACTAGCTTAAAGCCCAGTGATGCCCAAAGAGTTATTAGAGCCTATGAAGTAATACAACAAACGGGAGAGTCCATACTAAACTTTCAGGCTAGAAATAATATAAAACCCTTACCGGCTTTTGATTTTCAAATATTATTTCTCCTGCCGGAGAGAAAATTTCTCTATGATACCTGCAATACGCGCCTTGTAAAACTATTTGACGGCGGAGCTATCGAAGAAGTTGAAACTGTATATAAACAATATGGAGACTTGAAAACCAGTGCCATGAAAGCTTTAGGCGTTTCTGAAATTATCTCTTATATAAAAGGCGATATTACGCGCGAAAAAGCAATTGAATTAGCCAGTACTCGAACCAGACAATATGCAAAACGTCAAATCACCTGGTTTCATAACCAACTGGATAAAAAACAAAACATAAAATTTGGAAGTGCAGAGGAATATATGCAAATTACAACGAGAAGACAAATATAATAATTATTGCCAATATAGGGGGTGTTGCAAGATAGTCTTTTTTGTTTATTTCGTTGTCATGTCCGTCCTCAGATCCTCACGTACACCCGAGTATGCTGCGGTTCTGCGGGCAGGCATTCCTGGAACTGATTCAAAAAATCTTCTTCTTGCAATACCCACATTATGCCTAAAACCTCTAATGCTAATTTTTTGCTTAACTCTTAAGATTAGTATCAGAACTGCTAGTTTTACCTCATAACCTAATCTCTGATCACCATCACAGAAATTGAGGAATGACGAACAATTTTCGAAGCATTTGGCCCAAGCATATAATCTTTTAGCTGAGGTCTGACTGCAGAAAGGATTATCAAATCTGCATCTACTTTTTCCGAATAGTTGATCACTTCATCATAAATTGCACCGCGACCAATATGAAAATCGACCTCTACGCCTTCTGGAACAAATTTTTTAATCATCTCGTTTAAAAGTTCGTTATATTTCTCTTTTTGATCTTTCATCCAATAACGAGGCAGATACTCTTCAACCATTTTCATTCCAAAATCAGGCATAATATGCACTAAATGGATCTTGGAACCAAACGCATTGACAAAATTTAAAGCCGCTGGAAATACTACTTTTACAGATTGTTTATCTGATAAATCAACTGGAACTACTATATTCTTAAACATAATTATATATCTCTATTCTTTATTTCATATTATTTATCAATACCAGGTAGAACAAATCCGTTTGTAAAATGATCATCATCCAGATCATAGAGAATCGGATCTGCAACTTTAAACCTGGAAATTTTCGTATTAAAGTAGTTCATAAATCTTTCTACCATTGCCTTATCAGCCGATTTACCTGCTACAAAAATAGCTGGAACCGCAATAGTTTCCTGAACCTCAGTAATACCTGGATATTTCCCTTTTTCCAAAATCACTTTGCGAAATCCAGGATTGTGCTGCAATAATAATTCTATTTTATCACTATCGATAGTTACAAAATCTGATTCACATGCATGAGTAATAAAATTAACTAATGCGCTAGGATGCCCCGTCATCATAATAATAGCGTCAATATTACCCTTGCAAAACTCCTTCGCATAATCCTCATGCGCAAGTTCGACATCAATTGGTTTCTTCTT
Organism: uncultured Rickettsiaceae bacterium; assembly: GCA_905479865.1. GTDB lineage: Bacteria > Pseudomonadota > Alphaproteobacteria > Rickettsiales > Rickettsiaceae > Megaera_A. Next base: position 28,344 of record CAJQOD010000023.1, read on the forward strand.
GAAGTCATAGTAACCCTCTAACACCCCGTATATTTCAGAGCTATCAGATTTTGGAGGACCATTTGACACCTTTCTGCCTTCTAAATCTGCAAACACCAATATTTTATCATCATCCTTTACAATGACTGTGAAGTACTCGTCATGCAGACGCAATAACTGATACATATCCTTAAACGGTTCAGAGGCTGCAAAATACCCCTTTCCATTATATGAATCAATTGCCAAATTAGACAAAGCAAATGTAAAGTCAATTTCCCCTTGTTGCAATAACTGCAAGCTCTCTAATGAACCCGTAGTAGGGACAACTTCACACTTAATTCCATTATTTGATTCGGATATATAACGGCACAATTTTAGCCCCAAAGTATAATAACCTCCTAACAGACTGCCGGCACCTATTTTCACTATTTTTTTCTCCTCGGCAAGAACCCCGTGTGCCGAAGAAATAATCAGCGTACATAGCAAAATAATAACATGCGTTATCTTCATTTATTACAAAAACCCTAATCTGAGTTATACATATCTCTATCAAGAGTACCTTCAGTGCTATCGACTACCAAGGTAATTGTTGCATCACCGGTAATATTAATTGCCGTGCTGAGTAAATCTAACACTCTATCTACCCCAACGAGCAGAGCTACTCCTTCAATTGGCAACCCTACAGATGTTAGCATTATGGGCAACATAATAATAAACGAGCCTGGTATACCTGCCCCACCTATGGAACCAAGCGTTCCAGTGAGGATAATAATCATATAGTCACTCAAGGATAGTTCAATTCCCATAATCTGCGCAAAGAATATCACCGATAGGCCAAGCTTAATGGCAAGACCATCCATATTGATAGAAGCTCCAAGCGGTAATACAAACGACGTGCTGGTCTCCGATACTCCAAGCCTTTGACGACAAACCTGCATCGTAGTTGCTAAACTGGCTTTACTACTACCTGTAGAAATCGCAATCATTTGATATTCTATACTCTTTTTGTAGAATGGAAGCGGGGACAGGCGACAAAACACAATTATAAACAAGCCGAAAATTAGATATTGTAATATATAAGCAATTACAATAGCACCAACAAGTTTCCCAAGACTTACCATTATATCAAGCCCTTGGGTACCAACTACCCAAGCTGTCAAAGCAAATGCTGCATAAGGTGACAATTCAACTATTATGGCAATCATTTTTAGCACCAACTTTGCCGCTGACTGGATAAATTCCCGGAGTGGGTCTGCAACAGAACCCATACTATTTATTATCACACCGGTAAAGATAGAAAAAAATACAACTTGCAAAATATTTGAATCAGCAAATGCTACAAAAATATTACTCGGCACGATCTCAATCAAAAAGTTGATAATATCAAAGCTGCTTTCTCTGAAGTTGCTCTCTGGAACTGATCCCAAATCCAGAACAACACCATAGCCAGGCTTCATAATATGTGCAACGCTAAGACCAAATACAACAGCAAAACATGTTGTACCAAAATATGCAAATACTGATTTTCTAGCGACTCTACCAATAGAACTTGGATCACGCATTCCAGTAATACCAGATAATAAGCTAAAGAATAATAATGGCACAATCACCATTTTAATTAAACGCAAAAAGACTGTGCCAATAGGCTTTACAATGTCTACATGCTGAGGTAAATATACCCCAAAAAACAAACCTAAAATTAGGCCGTTAAACACTTGATGCCATAACTTCATAAACAAACTCCACAAAATTAATTTGAGCTTGTATTACGATAGATTAATTGCCATATATCCAATTTAAATATTCCGGCAATCCCGCTGTAATATCAAGCTTGATTATTTGAGGCAACTGATAATTGTGATTGAATTTTATAGATTCTTCAATAGCCTTATAATTATCAGTTGGGGCTTTTATAAATAAGCGAATTTCCTTCGCTTGCCTGTGTTCTACCTTATGGTAAAAGAAACTCTGAACCTCATCTAACTGCACACAAGCTGCTAACTTAGTCTCAATCAAGGTTCTTGCAATTAATATTGCTATTTCTTCATTATCCGTTGTCGTGATGACAACGCAACATTTCCTACTACTCATTACACTTCAACAACATTAGGCGTTTCAAACAACTTAAATTCCAAATATATTGAATGAATTTCGGTAAACAATATAGGCATAATATCTGATTTAAAATGTAATGCAATATTTTCTGTAGTTATATTGGATTTTAAATAATACACACACCACCCTGTATGGCTTGAAATAAATGATCCAAACTCTTTATCATTCTGGTGTAAAATTATATTAGTATATGCCTATATAAATTTTAGTAATGCGTGATATTTCTCAATATTACTGGAAATAATATCAGCTTCCAAAGATTCTTCCAGCTCGCACGACAAATCACCTTTCAGGCTGGTAATTTTATTAAGAACAGTTGATTTACCTGCCACTGCCAAATCAATAGCAAACTCGCTAACAATGTTAAGCTCTAAGCCAGTAACCTGCGCAACTCCGCCATAAACAAAATATTTTGTCTCCTTCTCACCTGAGAATAATGTAACTATACCAATATCTATACTGGAAGTAAGCTTCGCATGACTCGGCAATACCCCAAAAACACCTTCATCGCCAGGAATATTTACCATACTTGCGTCAGTTTCCAGGATAATTTTTGAAGGTAAAATTATTCTGACTAATAGCTTATTACTCATTATAAATATCTACACCGCCTCTTTTGCCTGCATCTTCTCTGCCTTCTCGACAGCCTCTTCAATAGTTCCCACCATATAAAAAGCCGCCTCTGGCAAGTGATCGTACTTACCCTCAACCAGCCCTTTAAAACCTGCAATAGTGTCAGCAAGGTCTACAAATTTGCCGGAAAGTCCGGTAAAGACCTCTGCGACATGGAATGGCTGCGACAAAAAGCGCTGTATCTTACGAGCGCGGCTTACTATTAACTTATCTTCTTCGGATAATTCGTCCATACCAAGAATTGCTATAATATCCTGTAGAGATTTATATGTCTGTAAAACCTTTTGCACCTCCCTTGCAATAGTATAATGCTCATCACCGACAATTTCCGGATCTAGCATCTGCGAACTACTATCCAATGGGTCTACAGCTGGATAAATACCAAGTTCAGCAATCTGACGGCTTAAAACCGTAGTTGCATCAAGATGCGTAAATGACGTTGCCGGAGCAGGGTCAGTCAAATCATCAGCCGGTACATAAATCGCCTGCACTGAAGTGATTGAGCCATGTTTTGTTGAAGTAATACGCTCCTGCAGAGTTCCCATATCAGTAGCTAGCGTTGGTTGATAACCCACCGCAGATGGAATGCGACCCAATGTTGCAGATATCTCTGAACCGGCCTGAGTAAAACGGAATATATTATC
>CAJQOD010000024.1 GCA_905479865.1 uncultured Rickettsiaceae bacterium
TCCTTGCAAAAATCATCAATTTCGCAGAATATATCTTCTATGGGTGCAAGCATTTTAACCTCCAATGTTAGTTGCTTGTACCTTACTATATACGTTTTCCTGATACTTCAAAACTCTACCTTATGTCGAGCTGAGGTTAAAAAGGTAAGTTATAAACTCTTACACCCAACTCATTGCGAATTTTGAGTGAATTAGGATGACACCTTGTTAGGTGCATAAGCAATGCTAAACCAGATAACTCTTGCAATCCACAGATGAGTATTCTAGTAATGTTTAATGTGATTTTATTATTAGTTAAGTTGATAAATTTATGATTCATAGTCTTGATATCATCATTATTGTAATATTTTTAGTCTCGACTTTAGTAATTGGATTAGGTCATAGCAAGGGTATTAAAACTATTAGAGACTATGCTCTTGGTGGTAGAAATTTTTCCACAGGTGCTTTAGTTGCAACTATTGTTGCAACGTGGGTTAGCGGTAGTGGTTTCTTTATTGTTTTATCGAAAACTTACTCTGATGGCTTATACTATCTGATTGCATCAAGTTGTATGGGTATTCAACTTCTTATAATGGCAATTTTTCTAGTACCGAGAATGGGAGAATTTTTGGGCAGTACATCAATTGCTGAAGCGATAGGTAATTTATATGGCGATCGAATAAGAACCATTATAGCTATTACGGGTACAATGGGTGCTGTTGGAACAGTAGCAGTACAATTTAAAGCTTTTGGCACTGTAGTTAGTTATTTTTCAGGCTTTTCAGGAACTACGACCATAATAACAGCAGGCGTAATAGTCACTATATACTCAGCTTTTGGTGGTATTAGAGCCGTTACTCTTACAGATGTTTTGCAGTTTGTTACGTTCGGAATTGCCATTCCATTTGTTGGTATGATGATTTGGAATCAAGCTAGTTTTCAGGAGTTTTCTTTAGTTAATGCAGTAAAGTCTTCACAATTTGACTATCATAAGGTGTTAGATATTGGTAATCCCAGCTTTTGGCAAATGATTCCATTGGCAATATACTTTATTATGCCGGGAATGGAGCCAACATTTTGCCAGCGGATTATGATTGGACGCAATATTGAGCAGATAAAAAAAGCATTTATAATTGCAGCAATGCTTTTAGTTTTAATAAAATTAACTGTAGCGTGGATTCCTTTTCTCTTATTTAATATAAACCCCAATTTAGAACCGAATAATTTGCTGGGATATATAATAGATAACTACACTACTGTCGGTATAAAAGGTTTAGTGATTGTGGGTGTTATGGCTATGGCAATGTCTACAGCCGATAGCTATATTAACTCGTCTTCAGTGCTTTTTTCTAATGATATATGTCATCCATTCAAAATTGGCTTAAGAAAAGAATTATTTTTATCAAGGCTATTTGCCATTATTCTAGGATTTGGAGCTATTATTCTCGCTCTCTCAGCAAAAGATTTGTTATCAATCATTCTGATGGCAAGTAGTGTATATATGCCTGTTGTTACAGCACCGCTAATACTTACAATATTAGGGTTTCGTAGCACAGAAAAATCAGTATTAATTGGTATGTTTGCAGGAATTATTACAAGCATTTTATGGGATTCATTTGGTACGGCAAATTCTATAATGGCAGCAATAGCGTGTAATGCCTTATTTTTTGTCGGCAGTCACTATCTACTAAAACAAGAAGGTGGATGGCTAAAAGAAAAAAATAGCTTATCTTTAGAAAGGACTAAACGCCAGAAAATAAAAAAATGGATTTTGAAGTTAGATTTTCACAAAGCTTTTACAAAACTTTCGCCTCAAAATGATCTTACCTATGTTGGACTTGGTGTATATTTTCTTATTTATACACTTACAACTATTTACTCTACCCAAGTGGAATTGCTAAAGGATAATGGTAAAATTATACTCGCATTTTATCAGATTATGTTAATAACCGGTACTATTATGAGTATGTATCCAATCTGGCCGCTAAGTCTAAAAAAGAATATTAAACTGTCTGTGATACAAATTTGGTGGCCTGTTGCAATATTTTATATGCTAATCTTTTTTAATACCTTTTTTGTAATAGCCAGCAATTTTAGTAGACTGCAATTCTCTATGTTTTCAATAAATTTGATTATTGCTGCCTTAATAGTTGGATGGCGTCTTGCTCTCTTTATAATTCCTATAGGTTTCTATTTAGGTATTGGCTTTTATCAAAGCTATTTTGGGGAATATAGTTTTAATCTCAATATGGGTTCTCCAGAGTTTGTTTTAGCTTATGTTATGGTGTTGATTGGTATAGTATTAATTATTTTCCTAAAACCCAAGCAAGAATATTTAGAAGCTACTGAAGAAAAAGCTGAACATTTGAAGTATGAGGTAAAAGGCCTAGAAAGAGAAGTAGGGCATGCAAGAGGAGAACTTGAAAATGTAGTGCAAGGCCTGGATTTTCTAGAAAATCAGTTCAACGATAAGGAAGGAAAGCTTAAAGCTAAGGAAATCTATCTAAAGGATCAGTTAAAGCTTAGAAACATTGAAATATCAAAGCTCAAAGATTTAAAGGATGAATTTATTCGTAATATACCACATGAAGCCAATACTCCAATGACAGGTATTTTATCGTTAAGTGAGGTGTTATACTCCTGCTATGATAGTCTGGATGAGAAACTCGTTAAACAATCGATTAAAGATATAGTAAGCAGTAGTGACAGGCTTAAGAGTTTTGTCAGTAATATTGCCGATTTATCAAAACTTTCAGCCCTGACTTATGAGCTTAACAAAACAAAAGTAGATTTAAGTGAGTTAGCCCGAGAACGTCCTGTTCTATATAAGAAGATATTTGCAGATGATGCCAGGCAGGAATTTATCTTTAAAGTTGAAGATAAATTGATTGTACAATGTGACGAATATTACATAACGCAGGCGATTGATAATCTAATCAGCAACGCTGTTAAATACGGTGAGGGTAATCCGATTACCATAAGTCTGATGAAAGCTGAAGACAATAATGTTCAGTTCAGGATTGCTGATCAAGGCATCGGCATACCACAAGACGAACTGATTAGCATTTTCAATAAATTCACAACAAGTTCAAAAACCCAGACACCAGCAGGAGGCAGGGGAGTAGGTCTTGCATTATGTGAAAAAGTAATATCAGTGCATGGTGGCAGGGTTGAAGCCAAAAGCGATGGTAAAAAAGGGTCAAGCTTTAGCTTTGTATTGCCGATTGAAAAAACCTTTAGCTAAAAAGATTTTAGTATGATGGTGACTGGTATTTTTCTTTAAGTAAATAGGAAAACCCTAAAGTGTAACACTACAATCATCATGGCACAGTCAAGTTAATGAATTAGTACAACAAACTCAAATTGATACTCAAAATATTACATATATCAGTCTTTTTAATGATATTAGAGAAATTACCTTGCTTCCTTGCTAAAATGGTGTACAATGTGCAAAGAGTTTTAATACTAACTAGCATATATCTGTCATGGATTTTGCTTTTAGAGCTTTGTATAAGCATGTCTCGTGGAACTAAGTGTTGATCTTGCGATCTTCTCAATGTTTTTATAGGGTCGCAAGCCAATGCAAATCTTGGGTATTCGAGCTCCCGGCCTTTCCAAGTGTTTTGGAAAGTTTATGTAACGCTTATATTTAAAGAGAATAATTTTATGACTACAGGTAACGTAAAGTGGTTTAACCCTACTAAAGGATATGGTTTCCTTACTAATGACAATGGAAATAGTGACGTGTTTATACATATCAGCGAAGTTGAAAAAGCTGGTATAGGACAACTAAACGAAGGCCAAAAAGTTAAATTCAATATCGCAGAAAATAATGGCAGAGAAGCCGCTGTTGATATTGAACTAGCAGACGAGTAAAAACACAAGCAACTCTCTCATTTTAAAATAATTATAAATGGCAGAAGCTAAGTAGCGATCCTGTCAGAAGGATAATGCTATGAAAAATTTTAATGAGGCAGGGATTCCCCTGCCCCTGATCCATCGCCTTGAACAAATAGGGTTTACTACTCCTACGCCTATCCAGGCTCAAGCCATACCCCCTGCGCTGCAAGGCAGTGATATTTTGGGGTCAGCTCAAACCGGAACCGGTAAAACAGCCGCATTTGGCATCCCGTTAGTAACACATTTGCTTAATAATATACAGGGAAGCTCCTTAGTGTTATTGCCAACACGTGAACTTGCACTGCAAGTTATGAAGGCTCTACAGCAATTTACCGGTACAAGCAAAATTTCCACCGCATTATTAATTGGCGGTGAGGACATGCGAAGACAGTTCAATCAACTCAAAGCTAATCCACGTCTAGTTGTTGGTACTCCAGGGCGTATTAACGATCATTTAACACGTAGAACGCTTAAATTAGGTAACACTGACTTTCTTGTATTAGATGAAGTAGATCGTATGTTAGATATGGGTTTTGGCGTGCAGCTTGATGCTATTGCCAAACATCTGACCGCAAAACGTCAAACATTGATGTTCTCGGCAACTATGCCCAAAAACATCCAAAAACTTTCTGCAAAATATCTACAAAATCCGGTGCGTATTTCTGTAGGCTCAACTCACATACCAACTGAGAATATAAAACAGGAGCATGTAAAACTCTCGGATTCAGAAAAATACCCTCGTCTTCTGGAAGAATTCGATTCCAGAGCAGGCTCTATCCTTGTCTTTATTAAAACAAAACATACAGCAGACGCAATGGCAAAAAAATTACGCAAACTTGGTCACAAGGCAGATGCGCTGCATGGTGATTTACGTCAAAACAAGCGTACTCAAGTTATTGAAAATTTCCGTAAACAAAATTATCGTATTCTGATTGCAACTGATGTAGCTGCCAGAGGTTTGGACATCCCACATATTCAACATGTGATTAACTATGATCTACCGCAATGTCCAGAGGACTACATTCACCGTATCGGACGCACCGCACGTGCAGGTGCTACTGGTGAAGCGATAAGTTTTCTGAGTCCATCAGAGAACATGAAGTGGAAAGCTATTCAGCAATTGCTAAACCCGGGTGCAAAAATTGATGATATAAACAAGCGCCGTAAGGGTGAAGGTAAAGGTAAAAATAATTATAAATCAAATAAAAATAGTAAGCGTAAACCACAAAACTGGCAGAAAAAAGGACGCACAGCGGCTTAGATTTATACAGCTTTGCTAACATCTGAATTTTAGACTAACGACGGAATCAAGTTCGAGATATCACTGATGAAATATTTACTAGTGACGTAACATTACCCTCTTACTTGATTGTCACTCAATGAGATCAACGATTCAGAAAAGTATTTTAAGTGGTGCACTTGATTGGATTTGAACCAACGACCTTTGCCTTCGGAGGGCAACGCTCTATCCAGCTGAGCTACAAGTGCATAGAAGGATAAGCTATTATGGGGTGTTGCAAGATGGACTTTTTGTTCATTTCTCATGTCCGTCCTCAAATCCTCATACATACACGAGTACGCTACGATTCTTGCGGGCAGCTGGAACTGATTCAAAAAATCTTCATCTTGCAACACCCCCATAATAAAGAAATGGTGGGGCGAATGACCGGTTTTGAACCGGCGACCCCCAGAATCACAATCTGGTGCTCTAACCAACTGAGCTACATCCGCCATAGAAATACAAACCCTAGGCAAGCAAACTAAAATATAAACTGTTTTAAGTCAAGAATATTAGTTGTACAAAGCCTAATGTTCTGCATTATCAGATTGGGGCAACAGTAGTTGGCGCACTTCTAATCTGTAAAATAATGGTTTTAAATTTTTCTACCGGTATCAAACCAGGAACAAAATTACCATTTATTATGTATGATGGAGCACCCTGTATCCCCAAACCTTTTGCCAGCTCAAAATTTTTAGCAATCGATTGCTTAATTGAGTAGCTATTTACTTCATTATCAATTAGTGCGTAGTCAATATCATATTTAGATATTAATTCTTTAATTGAATTTTCGTTGATCATCTGCATTTTCATCATATCATTATGAATCGCTGGAAACTTCTCTTTCGATATTTTCTGTATGGCTAATGCTGCTTTTGCTGCGTACATCGAAGTTCCACCCAGGATAGGAATCGGCCTAAGTATCACCTTCACCCCTGAATCGGAAGCTATAATTTCGTTAGTGTATTCATTTGCTTTTTTACAAAATGAACAATTATAGTCATAGAAAACAACGATCGATACATCACCATCCTGATTTCCAATAATTGGCGGCGAGTCCGCCTGTTCAATGTTTACTCTATTTTCTTCCAAATAACCGGAAGCCTGCTTTGCTGATTCCAGTACTTTCTTTTTCTGCATACCTTCTAAAGAGCTAACAAGATCCTCTGGATTATTGATTATATATTCTTTAATCGCTGCATTTAAACCTTCTTTTGATAGAGAGTTATCACTGGCTTCTATTGTCCCTGCAAAACTATTATGCAATGATGTAGTCAAAACTTGTGGCTTCCTTGCGGTTTTATATGCAAACAATGCCACTAATGAAATAAAGACTAAAGTGAGAACAGTACTAAAAATTTTTTGCAACATAATTATATAATTTAAAGAATTCTTGATATCTTCCTTACTTTTACAAGATAAGTATAGGCTTTGCAAAACAAAAACATTGCCTAATAATAATTTTATAACAACTCTACAAAATTTAAGTGCATTTTCTATTTTTAGTATTATTCAGTAGCTGCCCGAATATCACCGGCTTTATACCAATCCGGTGATTTTTCAGGCAAGATGCGCATGGCTGCTGCTGCCATTTTCCTTGCATCTGTGATGCGCCCTGACTTGAGAGAAATTAGTGCAGTATTCAAATAACTTTTGCCCATCTCACCGGTTTTTTCATAATAAATTGCCAGGTAATGTAAAGCTAAAAGATTATCCGGATCCTGCTGAATCACAAACACCAGATCCTTATAGAACTTAGTTATGGAAGGTGAATTAGTATCACTCATAGTGATTCCGACAATGGCTTTTCCAAGACGGATCAACACATCATCAGGCTTTGCTTTTGCTGCAATAATATATTCGTGCAATGCAGTTTTTTTGCCACCTTCAAAATAAATTTGCGCCTTAAGCTCGTGATAGTAAGGATCATCCTGGTGCTGAATAATCAGCTGATTTACATGATTCAACGCATAATCAAAATTGCCAATTCTAAAGCACTTAATCGCCTTCATATAATGAGTTAATTCATCATTATTTTCTTCATAAGTACACTCTGATATCTTGTCTATATCAAGAGTAAACGCAGCTAGCTTGGCAGAACTCCTGGAATATTTGTAAATGATATCATCATGGTTTTGACTGATTCTGAATTTGGATTTCTTGTTAAAATCTCGAAGGATCAATAACCTGTCATTACTCATAGGATGAGTTTGCTCGTATGGATTAATCATATTACTCTTTGAAAATATCTGCATTTTTTCAAAAAAACTAATCAACCCGACTGCGCTGTGAGAGCTTTTTTCTAACAATTTCAACGCTGTTTGGTCAGCACTTGACTCAAAAGATCGTGAATATGCGTAGATTGATCTTTCAGCGAAATGCGTACCACCCATTGCTACTGCTAACCCCTCTGCAGCTCCACCACTAATTGCAGTAGCAAGCCCGAGCATGGTTGCTCCAATTGCTGCTTTTTGATAATTCTCAATAAATTCCTGACGTCGCACCACGTGATGCCCAAGCAAGTGGCCTATTTCATGTGCCACCACACCACGTAATACATCAGGGTCTGGATAATCAATGATCAACCCGCTATTGACAAATATTTCATTACCCCCTGATGTAAAAGCATTGGGAGATGAATCATCAATAATATAAATTTTTAAGTCCTGAAGCCCTGAAGCCCTTCTTAGCGAATCGATAACTAAATTGACCGCCTCTTCAATTTCAGAATCTCTAATAATATTTGCATTGGCTGTATTATTTATGCCCGACAAAATTAATATGATCAATAGTTGCAACAACTTCATACAAGTATAACTTATTGATTAATATTTTTTCCTATAGTATCATTTTTTTGTTATTTTAAGAAGACGTAATCAAAGAATAACTTGAATAATTATATTGCACAGGCCACATTACAATTTAAAGATTTATAAAAATAAATGGTAAAATAATGTCAAAACTAGCACTCGTCACTGGCGGAATAAGAGGAATTGGAGCAGCAATATCACTAGCTTTAAAAACAAATGGATATACAGTTATTGCAAATTATCGTACCCAGCATGATCTGGCACATAAATTTACCAGCGAAACAGGACTAAAAACCATGGCATGGGATGTTTCGCATCCAGAAGAATGCCGAAATGCTATAACCGCAATTGAAAAAGAATTTGGCCAATCTGTTTCCGTACTCATAAACAACGCAGGAATTACCAGAGATGCAATGCTTCATAAAATGAGCGAGCAAAATTGGCGTGATGTTATAGAGGTAAATTTGAGTTCCTGCTTTAATATGTCAAGTGCCGTAATTGGCAAAATGCGTGAGCAAAATTTTGGCCGGATAGTTAATATTAGCTCAGTTAATGCACTAGCCGGTCAGCTCGGGCAAACCAATTATTCCGCATCCAAGGCCGGCATTATAGGATTTACCAAAGCCCTTGCTCGGGAGTCAGCTACGAAAGGGATTACTGTTAATTGCATCGCCCCAGGCTATATTGCAACTGATATGGTCAAGGAAGTTCCTGCCCAAATGCTTGAAGATATTATCAGTCATATCCCTGTAAAAAGACTTGGCAAACCCGATGAAATTGCAAGAGCAGTAATTTTCTTAATTGATGAAGAAGCCGGTTTTATTACCGGTGAAACTCTGTCTGTCAATGGCGGACAGAATATGGCCTAACGATCAGTATAAATATGAAATTTAATATCAATGAAATACCAGACCTAGTCGCCAAAAACATGGTCAGCACATCCGTATGGAGAAAAGAATGTCCGGTAGCAATCGAGCGCCTTAAACTATTGGAAGTAAGTTATTATAATTTCGCGCATATAATTTCGACCGGACAATTAATCGTACTTGATAAGCTATCACAAGCTGTTTTGAATATTTTTGAGGAACTACTCGTGTTAAAATTTCCAATCAATAGCATCAAAACCATGGATGAATTCGGAGGTAATGACGAATTATCCATGGCAGCAAACAATAGTTCTTGCTTTAATTTTCGTCCTATTGACGGCACTGATAAACTATCCATGCATTCATACGGCCTCGCAATTGATATTAATCCAGTCCAAAATCCATTTATTATGATCGATAAAATATCAAATGACGTTACTGTCCTCCCCAGGAAAAGCGTTGATTTTTTAAATAGACACAATAAACGGGAAGGAATGGTGGAACCAATTGTTGAAATCTTTAGAAAATATGGGTTTAGCGAATGGGGCGGAGACTGGAATGATCCTATAGATTACCATCATTTTCAGGTTCCCAGAAAAGCAGTAGCCGAACTTATCACGTAGAGTTAATCCGGCCTTGCAAAAGAACCTATAGTGGGAATAGTGGAAAAGCCTGCAAAAAACCGTCTACTTGCGAAGTAGTACCAGCAACTGCGGCAGTCCATTTATCGTTGCAGAATACCTGAAGCTTCATATATGGATTGCCACACTCCTAAAGGGTTCGCAGGTGACGAAGAATCTTACAACACATAACTTATCAAAATCTTCAATAATGAAGCTCCCGCTTTGATCGCACCATCAACCGCATAGGGACGGCTATGTTGCAACTGCCCTCATATTTCTAAAAAGAGTTTTGTCAGTATTATTCTTTAAATCTAGTGGGTTTTGCAATAGTCTGATATCTTTGAGACTAATATCATTCATTCAAATAGCACTATTTTACATGATACAAAACAAACATATCATCAGATTATCCTTCATAGGTTTGTTTCTAAACATTGTAGCAAATATCGTGCTATATCGATATTTTATGATAGAAGAAGTTGTTTTAAAGCAAGTTGCAGATCAAAATACCCATATTGCAGCAACTTACAAAAATCGCGTGTGGGATAATAATTCTACCGCAATCTCAAAGATCAAAGATCAAAAATATAAAAATCTCCTACAAGATAAAGATTTTATTAAATTTGCAAAAATCTCTGCAAATTTTTTAAAAAACACCAATTCTGACGTAACATTATACAATAAATCAGGTGCCAAGTTTCTTACAAATAATGAGATAAATATAATCAGCGTTAATAAGTATAACAGCCAGTCTTACTATGATAAAATTTTTCTACGTTTAGATAAATACTTTTTACAGAATTACATTTCAGATCATGCTATTTCCGAATCTTTTCGGGGAAAAACTGCACATTCTTTAATATCACGAGCAATAGTGGTAGATAAAAATAATAATCAATATGAAAAATCATTTATCAGTAGCTACATTCCGATTATTGATTCCTCTATGGGTAAATTTAATATAGAAGGAGTGATGGAAATTACTACAGACATCACTGAACAATGGGATAACATCACTTATCTTGAGAAACGTATTTTTGTTGCTTTTATTATCGTATTTTTAGTGTTTTTCATTATTGTTATGTATAATACTAACTATGCACAACGCATTATTAACAAACAGTTCGAGACCAATAGAGTACTAGAAGAAGCAAAAACCAGAGCTGAAATGGAAAGTTCGGCAAAAACAGATTTTCTTGCTAATGTCAGCCACGAACTGCGAACTCCACTAAATGCCATTATTGGTTTTTCGGAAATCATAATTGCAGAGACTCACGGCAAACTGGAAAATCAACAATATCAGGATTACATATTTGATATTAATGGTTCAGGTAATCACCTACTCAGTGTTATCAATGACATTTTAGATTTCTCCAAAGCTTCTGCCAACAAGCTAAAAGTAGACAAAATGGATCTTGATCTGAATAAGCTTGCAGCAGCAAGTATGCGTTTTGTCAAACCACGAGCCGATGAAGCATCGGTGCAGTTAATTGAAGACCTGCCAAAGGAACACGTGATAATACATGCTGATCCCAAAAGACTAAAACAAGCTCTATTGAACCTACTATCGAACTCAGTAAAGTTTACACCTACAGAAGGCTCTGTTACTTTAGCTATCAAGCAAAATATTGCAAAAAAATTAGTATATATTTCCGTAACTGATACCGGCATTGGAATGAGTGATCAGGATATACCCAAAGCATTATCATCCTTTGGCCAAGTAGATAATACATTAAGTCGAAAATATGAAGGAACTGGCCTTGGTCTTCCATTAACCAAGAAACTCATAGAACTCATGGATGGTAAGTTTGAATTACAAAGTACGCCTGGCGTGGGAACAACGGTAACCATTACTTTTGAATATACAGAAAGCATTGAGTTATAAATCTGGACTAACGTGCATTTTTGTGTATCATGTAATATCAAATATTAGAAACAACTATTTAGTATAGTATGAATAAAAAGATACTGTTAGTTTTAGGCATAATTTTTTCTGTAAATCATGCACTTGCTGATGGTCAAAGTTACGGCTCTATAATTCAGCGGCAATCAAAGCAAATTCAGGAACTCAAAAGCCGTATTCTGGAGCTGGAAAACGCCATTGAAGAGATTAGAATAAATACAAAAAAAAGCGGAGTGGTTACCAAACAATCTACCAGGGCATCTGTTATCGCTCCTGGAACAGTGATCGATGAGGCGGATGAAGCTATTTTGATACCGGATGAGCATAATACATTTTTTGGAAACAAAGAAGTAGCATCGACTGGGCAAAAAGATAAGTCAGATTATGATTTAGCTCTTGCTGCCCTGAAAGATGGTAATTTCGACAATGCTGAAAAACTGTTTGCCAACTTCATTAAAGAACATCCATCTAGCAGCCTGCAAAGCAATGCAACCTTCTGGTACTCTGAAACTTTTTATCGCAGAGGAATTTTTGATAAAGCGGCAATAAATTATCTTCAAAGCTATAAAAACTATCCCAAAGGTTCCAAGGCACCTGATGCGCTGCTTAAATTGGCTTATTCACTTGCTAGCTTGAATAAAAATAAAGAAGCATGTAGTATGCTTGAAAAACTGGATTTGGAGTTTCCACAGCGACCAATTAGCTCAATAAAAAGAACTAAGGAAGCCAAAAATAAATTCTATTGCAATAATTTCAATTAATTACTAGGTGAGTTCATTGTGGCAGATATTCTTGACGAAGTATTAAACGATGAGAAAGACGAAAAAAGATTGCTGCTGTTCCGCAAGGCACTGCCAATAATTATCACATTGACGGTAATTATTGCTGTTTCCATAGCAGGATATAGTTGGTATCAACATAAGAACATGGAGCATAACCGCAAAATTGGAGATATGTTTGTAGAGCTAGTATCAGGCGAATATGGAGACGATTCTTTAACCATGGAATCACTTAAAAATTTGGTCAAAAATGGTGAAAATCGACAGGTAGAACTGGCAGAGCTTGAAATTGCAGGCAAACTGATTGGTGGTAATGATTACCACGGAGCAATGACAAGGCTAGAAGCTATTATTAACAACAAAGACTATTACGACATTACAACTTCTTTTGCAAGATTGTTATGGGTGAGTCTTGTTTTAGATGAAACTGATATTTCAGATGCTATGCAGATGCAAGCTCGTAATTATCTGCAATATTTTGTAAATAATGACCAACCATTTTTTGCAAGTGCCACTTTAGCAAAGGCTCTGTTTTACAAAAAAAATACTCAGAATGATTTAGCTGCCGAATATGCAAATGCTTTACTTAAACTAGATGACGCATCTTTGATTCTTAAAGAACAGGCACAGGCAATTCTAGCTAGTATATAGGACATTGCAATCACTTATATATACAAACAAAACCAGAATAATAAATATGAAAAAAATTGTTATATCTTTCTTACTGTCAATGTTGCTAGCATCATGTGATCATATTGGAAGCACTCGTGTTAAGAATCTAATCGACCTTACGCCACGCCTGGAAATAGAGACAACTACCCCTTTAAAACTCACAAACGGGCAAAAAGACCCTTTTACAACCAGTAAAACAAAATCCTATAAATTGTCAAAACGTACAATTATTGCAAGGCCTGCCATTGCTAAAAAGACTATTTATAGCGTCGATAAAGAAGGCTATGTTACTGCTTTTTCTCTAAAAGAAAAGAAAATACTATGGACAACTGACATTGCAAAAGGTGTTTTGGATCGTAATTTTAATACCGGCGGAGTACTGTTTAGCGATAATAAACTCTACGTTACCAATAGCTCCAGGTATCTGGTTATTCTTGATGCAAAAAGCGGACATGAGATAATACGCAAAGAGTTTCCTGACATAGTACGCGTCAAGCCTGTCATGGCTAATGATAAGTTATTGCTCATACAAACAATCAGCAACCAGCTAATTGCTTATGACATTAAATCCTCAAAATTAATATGGATGAATGAAGGCGGCATAGAAACTATATCCACCAGAAATCACGTACACCCAGTGGTTTATAACGACCATGCGTTGGTAAGCTTTAGCTCAGGCGAAGTCTTATATGTCGACGTCAATACCGGCAAAGAAAAATGGCGCTATAACTTAACCACAACAAGCGATGTTGGATTGCCAAGCTTTGATCCATCTGTAATTGTCACAACTCCAATCATCAGCGGCAACTACGCTTATTTCGCAACGAGCAATGGTAAAGTAATAAAAATCGATCTGGATAATGGTGCCCCAGCATGGCTAAGACAAGCCGATGATGTGCAATCCATGAGTTTGATTGGACCGAACCTGTTCATAACAAATAACGCAAGACAAATCGCTGCATTATCTGCCCATAATGGCAGGGTTAGCTGGATAGGCAATTTAATTTCAGGAAAAGACCGAAGTGCAAAAAAGCCTAAAACAACTTTATTGCAAGATGCATTTGTAAGCAAAACAACACAAGGTTTTGCAGTTAACGTGATTGCATCAAACGGTGAGCTATATCAATTCAATACAAATGCATCAGGTAATTTACCTGAGCAACCCAGCATTAGGAAAATAGGAAAAAATGTTAGATATCACTGGATTTCTTGTTGTACGGAAGGACTACATCTTATAAGTGATAATCAGGTTACGTTTTAATATTCAAGCCTGAAAAAATCACTCGAAAATCGTTTGCTAAAGTCACAAAGAAAAGTGTGACCCGAAATTTATCAGACTCCACGAACCGTACCGGAATTTGCTATCTCACCAGCAGTAGGTAGTTTTAGTGCTGGAACCTCTTTCCCAAGTGACATTTCTTGCCTGACTCTCTCAGCTATGCTTCCTTTCTTTGGAATAGCCTGCCTAAGGCTATTCATGGCAACTTTAACCTCTTGGTGACTAAAGACCAGGCGATCCAGCTTACCGGTTTCCGGATTTAATTTATTCATGGAAAATTCTTGCTTGCCAATATTACCATTCTCAATCTTCATAGAAGAGATTTTATCTGCAACTCCACTATCATATTCAACAGGTTTGACACCACTATATGCTTCTTCAAGAGAAACCATTTGCCCCTCTGAATTTTTAATACTCCCTTCCTGCTTAACAAAAACTTCATCAAAATTAGATAGGCTATGGTCGCCAGCAAGACTAGTATCTATTCCACCAGGAGCCAATAAACTAAGTGCTTTTCCGAGCATTGGACTCAGCTCGGCAACATATTTTGCCACCACTTCGAATACCATTTGTGCCATTGAAGGATTTCTTGCCTCCTGGGAATGTGGAACGATGGTGTATGTATGCCCTGCCTGCTCATTTAAACTATTAATAATATTATTGCGATTATTAAACTCACACAGATTTAATTTTTTTACATTTTCTTTTGGTAGACCGGCATCCTCGTACATTTTTTCTAATATCACTTTAGTACCGGGATTTTCAAAAGTCACGGCAGTGATTTGTTCACGATTCCCCTCTTGTTTAAAACCTTTCTGCGTTAATTTGATATCCATGTCTGCTGCCTGCATTTCTGCCATTGCGGCTCCTAAAGAATGGCCAGTATAATGAAACTTATAATCTTTTGCTGCATCACCCAAACTATCCAGAATCATATCATTCAGGATTTGTGCTGGATTCATTTTACGAGGTTTCTCCTGAGCAACTAATAATACATCATCATATAAATCATCTACTCCTTTCTGATCAAGTCCGGGTCTGGTTCCAGCAGTAGCAAAAACAATTTCTCTGGTTTCCTGGTTTACAAATGCAGCACAGCGAAAGGAAGCCTCCTTGCTATCCTCAACATGATCAGTCATAAGAAATAATTCATAACCTTCAGGCATTGACTCTGCCATGGCCTGCATTTCTTCATCTGTTTGCTTATATGCAAAATTTGTAAACACCACTCCTTGAGCCGCCTTACCTTTAAAAGATTTCCAATCTGGATGGGATTTTTTGACTACTTCGTCTGTATGTGAACCTGGCATTTTAACAATTCTTAAATTTTTAACACATAATATTTATTGTATACAATTTAGTTACTGATGCAAGCGACTATAATAACTCATATAGCAATTAACAGGACATTGATCAGCTCAAATGTCACATTAATCCAGAAATATTTTTTTAGTAGTCGGCGTCTTATTCGAAGCTTTTCTGGCACTTACTTTTTTAGGCTTAATTTCCTGATGTGAGAATGCACTTTTCAGATAGTCATCTATTTCACTGTTTAACAAATCAATTTTATCACGAAAGAAATGATCAGCGCCACTTATCATACGATAATCCACATTGATATTTTTCTGTTTTACAAGCCTCTGCGCTAAATCATGTACTGACTCTTCAGACACCACACTATCTTTATCACCCTGTACTATCAGTCCAGGAATGGGACATGGAGATAAAAATGAAAAATCATATTTATTTACCGGTGGTGACACTGCCAGGAAATTAGTAATTTCCGGCCTACGCATAATAAGTTGCATTGCTATCCATGCACCGAAAGAAAAACCTGCAATCAAGTTTACTTTGCTCAAAGGATGGTTTATCTGCAACCAATCCAAGGCTGTTGCGGCATCGGTCATTTCGCCTACGCCATTGTCAAACTCACCCATTGACCTACCAACTCCTCTGAAATTGATACGCAATACCGTAAAGTCATTCTCAAACAAAGTTTTATAAACGTTATACACAACTTTGTTATTCATCGTGCCGCCATAAAGCGGGTTTGGATGTAAAACTAATGCAATTGGTGCTTTAGGGTTGGTAGATTGTGAGTACTTCCCCTCTATACGACCGGCTGGACCATTAAAAAAGACTTCAGGCATTGTTAGAACTACCTTAAATTAATACTGGGAATACATATCAAATATATATAGCGTAGCATTCTATTCCTATCCGATTAAAAACTCAATAAAAATGTTATTTCCATCTATTATGAAACCAGAACCATTGCGCTGGTTTTTGCCTGATCCATTCTTCAAGCTTTTTATTTATTGTTAACATTATGTCATAACAATCTTTTTTTACGTCTCCTGTATTATCATATTTAAGCGGAGCATGAATTCTCAATTCAAAATAGCTTCCCTCCAACCTGATAAGCTGACACGGTACAATTGGATAGTCATATTGCAGGCTAAGTCTCGCTATTGCCGGGGCTGTCATGGCCGGCCGGCCAAAGAAAGGAACTTCAATACCATCATTCATCTTCTGATCAACCAGCATGGCAATTGACATACCAGATTTAATTGAACGAACAAGATCTTTAACCCCTACAGAACCTTTAGCAATCATAATAATATCTTGATTGTTGCCACGTTCCTTGAGCATGTTATTATCGACGTAAGGGTTATTTGCCCTTCTGTAGACAACGCCAAATTTTGGATATATGTCATTGATTCTTCTAATCATAAAATCCCAATTTGCCTGATGTCCTAAAAAAAGCATGAAAGGTTGCTTTGTTTTCCGAAAATTTTCAATATGCTCTAAGCCAGTTAGTTTTACCCTTGTTTCCAGCTCTTGAGTAGTCATCCTGTTAATAAAGGGGAATTCTCCTATATATCGTCCATAATTATCCCATAACTCATCTATAGTTTTTTCTATATCAATATCATTGCCATAAACTTTTCCAAGGTTGCTTCTGGCAATATTACTCACCTCTAAATGCGGACCAATTTTCCTGGCGACAAAACTGCACAAACTGGCAGATTTATCAATAGACAGCATTTTCAAAAAGCTGGTCAGCATAATGAAAATTGCGTACTCAACAAGATGTTTGGCTTTTTTTACGTAATTCTTCATATATCAGACTGGATAAAATTTTCTCATGTTCAAAATCAAGCTCCACATTTGCACATACGATCTGGCTACTATCAGGAATTTTAACATAATCTTTTTTTGTAGTAATCAAGGAATAATTATCTTTCTTAGCTTTGTTTTTAAGCATATCTATTTCTTCGCAGGTATAGTTATGATGATCGGGAAAAGATTTTGTTTTCGCTAAGGCAATACCATTTTCTTCTAGTAAATCATAAAATCTTCCAGGATTGCCAATTGCTGTGAATGCATAGTATTTTTTGCCTAAATTTACCTCACTGCTCAGCCTGATCTTTGCCTTAAGAAAAGGTTTACCACTAGATTCTATATTATTAATTAAAGAAAAATCCTGACAAAACTGATTGCCAATCATCGTTATAATATTGGATTTGTTGATAGCAGATTTAACAGTTTCCCGCAAAGGGCCAGCTGGAAATATTTTCCTATTACCAACTGCTCTGCCTGCATCTATAACCAATATATTTAAATCTTTGATAAAACCAGGATTCTGCAACCCATCGTCAAAAATTATTACATCTGGCTTTATTTGCTCAATAATTGGCAATGCAGCTTTGATATTTTTAGCAGCAAGCACGGAACCATATTCCTTGAGTAATATTGACTCATCACCAACTTCTGAGGCTAGATCGGTGTTCTCTATATATTTAGCCCCACGCAAACTAGAACCATAACCTTTTGTAACTATCAAAAAATTTATTTTCTTCTTGGTAAGTTGCTCAGCTAACCACAAAACCACCTGCGTTTTACCGGTGCCACCAACACTCATATTACCAACGCATATAACCATGCCGGCCAATCTAACTGGCTTTACAAAGAATTTACGCAGACTCCCCAGAAAAATATATATCCAGGAAAATGGTACCAGCAGATACGACAACACTCCCCTTTTTGACCAAAATTTCGGATATACCAACTTTATCATTTTAGGAATTTCTCTATTTCTGCTATATATCTAGCTAGTGTTTCTTCACGATTATCCACAAAATTTCGTGCATTATTACTAAATTCACTAGCATCTTTTTTATTATTCTTATCAAGGAAAAATTCAATTCTATCTGCGAGTTCTGCAGAATTGTTTATCTGCAAAGCAGCCTTGCTACTAATCATATCGTCTGCGATATTTTGAAAATTACTCATATCTGGTCCGAAAATAATAATATTGTCAAAATAAGCCGGCTCAACAAGATTATGTCCACCATGCTTAAATGATCCGCCAATAAAACTCATAAAGGCAAGGCTGTAGAATAATCCCAACTCGCCAAAACTATCAACTATGTATAAATCATCCTCTAACGATGGTAAATTTCCGCTTGATCTCAGGGAAAAGCTAAGCCCCAATTTTACGCATTGCCTTGCTATTTCATCGCGTCTTTCCGGATGTCTTAAAACGATGATCGGGTAATAATTGATATTTTTTTGTTTAAAATCCTGAATGATGCTTAAAGTTACTTCTTCATCCTCCCGATGCGTGCTGCTTGCGACAAATATTTTCTTATTGGAAAATATTTTCTGCAGCTTCTGCAACTTGCCTTTGTCAACTTCCAGTTCTTTATTAGCAAATTTCAAATTACCTAAGTTCAGAATTTTATTACATCCAAGATTTTGATATTTCTCTAAATCAGTTTTGCTTTGTACAATCACATTCTTAAAGTTATTTACAATATTCTGGAAAAGGGCTTTCCTCTTCTGCCAACGAGCATAGGACTTATCCGATAGCCTGGCATTGACCAAAACCAAATCAAATTTCTTTGCAGATTCACTAATTAGACAAGGCCAAAATTCGGACTCAATGAATATGCCAAGATCTGGTTTCCAGTGCGCGATAAACTTTTTTACAATAATCAAATTATCTATGGGAGTAAATTGATGCCGAGCATTTGCCGGTAACCACCGGGTCAAAATATCAGCAGAAGATAACGTACCCGTGGTGATGAGATAGCTGCTTCCTGGATGCAGCTTGTTAAGTGCTTTTACCAAAGTAATTGCTACCATAGATTCGCCAACACTCGCAGCATGCATCCAGATTAATTGCCCCGCCGGGCGCAATGCCATAGCACCGCCAAGTCTCTGGGTAATTGATTGTACATTATCTTTTTTTTTGATGATTCTAACTAGTAGCACCAAGAAATACACTGGAAATAATATAAAATTTATTAGATTGTAAAAGTGAATTACTATCATCCGGATTTATCATTTTTTATAATTAGCGCAGCCTTTGAGGATAGTTCCATCAGTTTTGTCTCAAGTAATTTATTATCTTTTTCTGTATTTCCGGATAATTCCAACGGCTCACCAATAGTTACAATAATTTCTCCAAAATTTTTAGGAATTATCATTTTATCCCAACTTTTTAACTCAAAATACTTGGTGGCCACACATGAAATTGGTATTACTGCTTTACTATACTTATACCCAAGACGTGTGATGTTGCTATTAATTTTATATACAGGCCCGCGTGGGCCATCCGGAGTTATGACTACCTTATTACCGGCGGTAATCTGCTTAATAATGCATCGCAAGGCTTCAGTCGGTTTACGATTTGTTGAGCCTTCAATAACATTGTAGTTCATCTGACTGATAACATCGTTAATCAACTTACCGTCAGTATGGGATGAAGCCAACGCATAAACATTATCATAATTTTTACAGATATACATACCAAATGCCATACGATTGTGCCAAATTGCAAGCAACACACCATTCTTATCATTTAACTTTACTTCGCTCATGCCTTCCGGCCAGACAAATTTCCACTTATTGGTTATGTAAACAAGTTTGAGATAGAGAAAAAGTATATACACCGATAATTTATGTATCAATGAACTGTTTTTCAAAAAATGCTTGAAGTATTGTTTAATCATTACACAAGCTGTGCTAATGCTTTTGATATTCTACTGCATGCATCTATTAGCAGTTTTTCAGAGGTAGCATACGATATTCTAAAATATCCCTCTAAACCAAAAGCAATGCCAGGAACTACTGCAACATTGGCACTTTCCAGCAAATACGTAGCTACATCATTACTAGAGTTTATAACGTTACCTTCCGGCGTTTTTTTACCAAAAATATCTGAGCATTTAGGGAATAAATAAAATGCCCCTTCAGATTTATAACAGTCAAGTCCTGGGATTGCATTAATCAGTGACAAAACCAAATCACGCTTTTTCTGAAAATTGCCTGCATTTGTTTTGATATAATCCTGCGGTCCGGTCAAAGCCTCAAGAGCAGCGATTTGACTTATAGAAGAAGGGTTAGATGTGCTTTGTGACTGAATGATACTCATCGCCTTAATCAGCTCTTTTGTACCTGCTCCATAGCCGATCCTCCAACCGGTCATGGCATAGGCCTTGGAAACGCCGTTTACAATGAAGATACGGTCTTTTAAATCCGGAGCAACGGTAGCTAGAGTTTTAAAAACAAACCCATTAAACGTAATATGCTCGTATATATCATCACACATAACATGCAGCTGCGGATGCTTTCTTATCACATCTGCCAGTGCTTTCAATTCATCTTCAGTATAAGTAGCACCAGATGGATTACTTGGCGAATTTAATATAATCCATTTACTGCTCTCCGTCACAGCAGCATCAATATCTTCCGGCCGGGCTCTAAACCCACTTTGCATATCTGATGAAACATACACCGGTGTGCCGCCGGCAAGCAAAACCATATCCGGGTAAGAGACCCAGTACGGGGCGGGTATAATGACTTCATCGCCTTCATTAATGGTTGCCATGAACAAATTATAGATCACCTGCTTGCCGCCCGTACCTACTATTACTTCATCTGGCGCATAGCTTAATCCGTTTTCCCGCCGAAATTTTTCACATACGGCTTGTCTTAGCTCTGTAGTACCGGAAACGTTAGTATATTTTGTAGCACCATTCTTAATGCCCTCAATCGCCGCAAGCTTTATATTCTCGGGAGTATCGAAGTCAGGCTCGCCAGCTGCAAGTGAAATTATATTTATACCTTGACTGTTAAGTTCTTTTGCTTTTGCTGTAACTGCGAGTGTTGGAGATGGTTTTACCGCTCCAAGTCTTTTTGCTATTAGTGGCATAAATTTGTACTCAATTTAATTTTGTTTATGGAGTAGCACTCATATTAGTTTGAACTTACGTGAATTATATGAGAATATTCACATTAAATCAAACACACTATGATTTATGATTCGTAACTTATTTTCATCAATAGTAAATGTCACAAAATCTTTTTTTTCCGGCATTATACGGTTTCCGACTTTTATAAAACATCAAACTCACCTGTGGGCAGAAGAATTCGGTAATTTGCGTTACCGGCTAAATAACATGGCAAGTAGTAACATGGAACTGGGTATTTATCATTTATATAGTCGAAATTTCCGTGATGCCATTTTCAGATTCAAGTTGGTTGATAAGTTTTTAGACCCTGATAACAAAGTAGCAAATTATTGGCTAGGCTGGGTTTATTTCCTTAAAGGAAGTTATAAAAAATCTATAATACACCTTACCAAAGCCGCAAACGAAGACCGAGTAAATCTACTGGCATTTGTAAAATCTATAGATTCGGCAACATCTATTCCTGACGAAATTCATGCAATTCATAGAGATATTGTCGCTGAGCTTTTTATTGATAAATTTATCAGCGAGACTGAGAATCTCCCAAAACACCTGGTGCTTGCACTAACTGAATCGATAACCAACTTACCTGAAGAATACAGTATCCTGGAACTTGGAAGCAATATTGGATTCCTCGGATATGAAATTAACAAAAGAATGCAGGAAAGCTATACGATCACATCTGTAGAAATTTCAAATACCATGATAAAACTGCAACCGGCTTGTTTCCCGGAACAAAAGCTCTATGATGAAGTTCTACACTCTCCCATAAATGAATTTCTCAAGCAAACCAATCAACAATATGATGTTATTTGTAGTTTAGACGGATTTGCATTTGAGGCTAATTTGCAAAACATTTTCAATAGTGCGTTTTCTATATTAAAGCCCGATGGTTACTTTGCTTTCGCCGTCCGTTCATCTACAAATAATACATTGTCAGGTAAGCTTCTGGAATTTGCTCATAATAACCGGCAAATAACAGATCAATTGACCCAAACCGGTTTTAATATTCTATCTTCAAAGAAAATTCCTCTAGAAATAAAAAATAATTACTCTATATTCGTGTGCACCAAATAGAAATTAGAGAGGTGACTATGAGTATTAGAACTATTGTTAGTTTAGTACTAATAACTTTATTCTGCTTTATTGCCACAAATGCAATAGCTGCTAAAGACCCAGAAGATGATTATAGCTATAATTATGCAGACCTTAATAATCAATGCCAGGTATACGATCCTTATGAAGCTTTAAACCGTAAGATTTTTATATTTAACGGTGTATTGGATACTTTCATCTTAAGACCAATTGCCAAAGGGTATGGCAGGTTTACCAATGATTATACTAAAAGCAGAATAGGCAGTTTTATTAATAATATCAGTGAACCTCTATCTACAGTCAATTATGGAGTACAAGGTAATGCTGAAGGTGCATTTAAGACCTTCTGGCGTTTTGCAATCAATTCAACATTCGGTGTTGCCGGACTGTTCGATGTTGCAAGTAAATTTGGTCTTACAGCTGAGCGGCAAACCTTTGGTAATACGCTAGCTCATTATGGTGTTGGCGCAGGACCGTACATTGTATTACCGATATACGGTGGTATGGGAGTGCGCGATGTGATGGATCCACTTGTGACAAATAGTGCGATGAATCCGGTGAAATACCTTATGCATTCTGATTTCAAATATATTCTGGCAGGAACTAATATTGTACATCATCGCGATCAGGTCATGCCATTTACCGATTATGTCTCTAAAAACTCTCCTGATCCGTATATTGCAGTTAGGAATGCCACTCTGAATCAGAGAGAAGCTAAAATGATATACCCTAAAAAATTCAGATGCCCTACAGTCAATAAAAAATAGTACCAGAGTGCATTTTTTTGTTATGATTCATCTTCAATCAACTATTACATTAATTAGGATTAGTTTAATAGCCGGTTGAATTTTTGGCCTAAAGTAAAGCCATTATAATCAATATTCAGGTAACCATCTAACTTGATATTGATCAGTACTTAAAGGCTTTTTACATTGAAATATTTAAATTTACCGTAAAGTAATAATTATGAGAATTATATTATTTACTGCTTTTCTTGTTCTTTTTTACTCTTCTTCTGCTTATGCCAGCTCAGAAGTTCAGGAACTAAAAACTTATGTGGAAAATCTCATTGACAAGGGCTATGAAATTTTCAATGATCAAAGACTATCCGATACTGAAAGAACAGACAAATCCAGACAATTGATACGCTCTCATCTACATTTAGACTGGATGGCAAAACATACCCTTGGTCGCCATAGAAGGGTTATTTCTAAAAACAAGATCGCTGAATTTTCAAAAATTTACTCTCAGTTTGTAGTTAAAGCTTACACTGACTTATCAACTAGCTATAACGGTGAAAAAGCCGTACTAAAAAGAATCAGGCAAATTAACGACGATATGTTTATAGTCAATACAGAGATATTAAGACCAGGGGGACAGCTACCCATCAAAGTTGATTATCTTGTACACAAGATCGAAAATGGTATCGAAGATATTTATCTTATTGGCGACATTATTACCGAGGGTATTAGTATATTAAATTCCCAACAAGCTGAATTTAATAGTGTAATTTCAAGCAGTGGTATCGATGCACTTATTGCTGATTTGCAAAGCCGTACAAAATAAAGAAATGACTCAACCTAAAAGCAGAGAACTCATCCTTTTACTAAAGCCCGCTCAATCTGCTCTTTAAGCCATTCTTTTGCAGAACTTGAAAGTAATGTAAATATTTTGTCTTCAATTTTCTGGTAGTAAGATTTAAGAAATTTGTGTTCTGCTGCCGTTAACATACTGGCATCTATCAGCTCTCTTGCATAAGGCACTAATGTCAGCATTTCAAACTGCAGAAACCCAGCATCTTTAGCTTCTTTTGTATACATCATATTTTCGATCCTGATACCAAACTCTCCCGGCACGTAATATCCAGGTTCATCAGACATCACCATCCCTTTTTCTATTTTAGCTCTAAACCCGGCAAGACTGATATTTTGCGGTCCTTCATGCACACTTAAAAAACTGCCAACTCCATGACCCGTGCCGTGCGGGTAATCATCTCCTTCATTCCACAAATACTGACGAGCCAACACATCAAGATGAGCTCCTGTAACTTTACCTTGTGGAAATATAGCACTTGCCAAAGCAATATGTCCCTTTAAAACTTTTGTATAATATCTCTTATGATCTAATGTTGGCGTGCCAATTGAGACAGTTCTGGTAATATCGGTTGTTGCTCCCATATATTGACCACCGGAATCAATAAGCAATAAACCTTGCCCTGTTATTTTCCTGGCAGATTTTTTATCAGCACGGTAATGTATTATTGCAGCATTATCCTGATATCCACAGATAGTTGGGAAGCTGTCAAATACATAATCTTTGCCTTTTGCCCGAAATTCCGTCAGCTTCTGGCCAAGATCATATTCTGTTAAATCACTAATATCCTGATGCGCAATAAAGGCCAGCATCTCACAAACAGCCACCGCGTCCTGCGCATGTCCTTGCTGTATATGCTGAATTTCAACATCATTTTTACAAGCCTTCCACAATTCGCACGGGTTTTTAATATGCTTATGCTCCTTGGACTTAATTAAGCCTGCCACGTAGCTAGAACATTGATTTTTATCAAATAAAATCATGCCACTGGATTGCTCAATGATGCCAGCAAAATCACTTTCCGGCAGAATAGTCACATCTGTTCTTATCAAAGATTTATCCAATCTATCTCTGCCTGCGAACAAATAAACATGCTCTTTAGTTATTATCGCATTAGCAAGTAATAGCGGCGAGAACTCAACATCATGCGCACGGATATTTAAAAGCCAGCATACAGAATCTGAATTGGTTATTACTATGCTTTCAGCATTATTTTTTTCCAGCACATTGCGGCATTTTTGAATCTTATCTTTATAATCTTCACCCGTATATTGCAACGGATAATCATAAATCTTCGAACTTGGTCTTGCTGGCTGCTCTAACCAAATTTTATCAATCAAGTTTTCAGAATGTGCTTGCAGCTTTATGGAAGAAAAATTCTGTAAGCTCCGGGTGGTAAATAGTTTCGGATCATAGGCAATAATCTTATCGCTTATATAATTAGACCATTGAAACTCCGGCAAAAGCTGTAGATCAAACACCTCAAATAACTTATCATCCAGCTGCGAAAAACATTGATTGATATATCTGCCATCTGTGAAGAAAAGCACCGTATCTTTTAGAATAATTGCAAGACCATTTGAACCAGTAAAACCGGTAATATACTCCAGCCTTTTAGCATATATCGGTGTATACTCACTCAAATATTCATCCATTGCAGGAACTATATAGCCGGCAAAATCGTATTGATCCAATAACTCTCTTAGGTTATGCAAACGCTTATTAATCATCTACTTGCTCTCCTGTACAATTTGTTGCCATTCTTCTTCAGAAATCACCCGAACGCCAAGCTCTTCAGCTTTTTTTAGTTTACTGCCGGCTTTCTCGCCCGCAACCACCATATCAGTATTACTAGATACTGCGCTGACAACTTTTGCACCCAGTTTTTCTGCCTGAGCCTTGGCCTCACCACGAGAAAGTGAAGCAAGACTACCGGTGAAAACTATATTTTGTCCAGATAAAGCGCTAGGAGTTACATTATCCACATAATCTTCTATATTAAGAATCTCAGACAATGCCCGAATGGTGGCAATATTTTGTTTACACTCAAAGAAATTCCGAATATCGAGAAGAATTTTGTGGCCTATACCATCTAAATTATCAAGTCGCTCAAAGATTTCACCTTCATTATCTGCAAGTTGAACCATCGAATTAATGAAAATTGTTGCAGATGGCAGCTCTCTGGCTAATATCTTCGCATTACTATCACCAACATGCCTGATACCAAGAGCGTAAATAAAGCGTGCCAACGGTATTTTCTTCGATTTTTTAATATTTTCAAATAAGTTCTGCACTGATTTTGTTCCCCAGCCAGGCATATCTTCAAGCTTTACTGAAGATGCTTCATTCAATGACTCCAGACGGAATATATCTGCAACATTCTTAATCATGCCACAGCTTAAAAAGAATTCAACCTGTTTGGCACCCATACCATCAATGTTCATCGCATTCTTGGAAACAAAATGCTTTATCGACTCATCAAGCTGTTTCGGGCAGTTTAAGCCATTATCACACCTGACAATCACATCAATTGGATCAATATGAAGTTTTGATCCACAAGATGGGCAATTCTTAGGGAACACAAATTTTCGGGAGTTGCTCGGTCTTTTAACTTTATTAATGCCCGTTACCTTGGGAATAACATCGCCCGCACGGTGTAATAACACAGTATCGCCAACTCTGATATCAAGCCTGTCTATCTCCTGAAAATTATGTAATGTCGCCCTGGATACACTAACGCCGCCAATCTTCACCGTTTCAAGCTCGGCAACGGGGGTAAGTGCGCCCGTTCTACCAACCTGTACTATAATATCCAGCAGTTTAGTTTCTGCAATGATAGCTGGAAATTTATGAGCAGTTGCAAAACGCGGACTTCTGGCAACAAAGCCCAGCCTATTTTGCAGGGCAAAATCATTGACCTTATAAACCACCCCGTCAATTTCATAGGCGAGATGTTCTCTCTCCTCTGCCAATTTACTATAAAATTCAAAAATCTCCTCAAGATTACCGGCGCATTTCTTAAGAGGATTTATTTGAAATCCAAACTGCTTAAGCCTATCAAGTAACTGCTCTTGTGTAGAGGCGAATTGCTCGCTTGTATAACCAATTGCATAAACAAAATATTTCAATGGTCTACTTGCAGTCACACTGTAATCCAATTGACGCAGCGAACCAGCCGCAGAGTTCCTGGAATTAGCAAATTTAGGCTTATTCTCTAACTCTTGTCGTAAATTTAACTTCTCAAAATCTTTCTTTTCAATATAAATTTCTCCTCTAACCTCCAGTAAGGATGGAGCATCTACGATTGAATGCGGTAAAGCTGCAATAGTCTTTATATTTTGTGTTATATTTTCACCAATATAACCATCACCTCTGGTAGCACCGGTTATTAACTGACCATTTTCGTATGTGATGGAAAATGAAACACCATCTATTTTAGGCTCACAAAAAATGTGAGGAAATTCACTTATCGAAAGAAAGCGCTTTATACGATCAACAAAATCACTAACATCTTCTTCAGAAAAACTGTTACCCAATGAATACATTGGCTGCTTATGCTGGTGTTTAGAGAATTTATCCTGCACAGTACTGCCGATCGTTTTTGTCGGACTATCTGTCTCTGCAAACTCAGGAAACTGTTCTTCCAGGCTTTTTAGGGTATGAAAAAGTTGATCATATTCTGCGTCAGAAATTGTTGGCGCATCATCAAGATAATATTCCTGATTATATTTTTTTATGCGCTCTGTTAACGATTTAATATTTTCCTTAGCTTGCTTAAGTGAAACGGAACTATTACTCATATTATATCCAATCCTATATCAACAGCTACAGGTGAGTGTGTTATTCTGCCAACAGAAATCATATCCACACCGGTTTTTGCGATATCAGCTACTGTCTCTAATGACATATTACCTGACACTTCAATAATTGCCTTACTATCAATAATTTTAATTGCCTCTTTAATCTGCATTAACGACATATTATCAAGCATAATAATATCAACGCCTTCTGTCATCGCCTCTCTTACCTGCTCTGGCGTATCGCATTCAATCTCTATTTTAGTGTAATGCGGATTTTTTGCCTTGGCCCTTTGCAAAGCTTTGGTAAGATTTCCGCAAATCACTATATGATTATCCTTGATTAAAATACTACTATCCAGGCATAGTCTGTGATTATATCCACCGCCACAAACCACAGCATATTTTTGTAACTGCCTATATAAGGGAATGGTTTTTCTGGTATCAAAAATCTTGGCCTTTGTACCTTTGGTCTTTTGCACGAATGCATCAGTAACTGTTGATATACCTGACAAATGCTGTAAATAGTTCAATATCACCCGCTCAAGCATCAAAACTTCTCTTGCAGATCCGACCCCGGATATTAACACGCTCTTTGCAAGAGCGCGCTCTGCATCTTTTTGATGCACCCGGTATTCTATGGAAGAATACTCATCAAAATAATATTGTGCTATCTGCACCCCGCACACGATCATCTCTTGCCTGGCATTGATTACAAACTTAACCTGCGCATCTTTATCGATCACGGAATCCGAAGTAATATCACCCTTTAACCCATAATCCTCTTTAAAACTAGTATCTAAAAAACTCTTTAACACATTGATTTGTAGTTGCATAATAATCTCACTCATTGCGACTTATTTTCAAAGTAAATATATACTATTATTTTTTTTGTGGTAGCTCGTATTAAATAGTACTAATAGTAATCGCTTTAATAAAGGAAACTGTGATGCATTGGAGTGATATAGAAGAAATCGCCGTACATCTTGAGGAATCGTACGCCGAAGAAGAAATTCCTGAGTATAATCTGCCATATCTCAAAGAAATGGTATTATCCCTGCCTAATTTTGATGAACATGAAATAGAAGTCAGCAATTCCAATTTGAAGCAAATTCTTGAAAACTGGATCGATGTTAGAAACGAAAAATAATATTTTTTGTACAATATTCAAGATTTTACTGGATTTTCTTATTTAGACGGAATATAACTTGCTCTGAGATGAGACATTTAATAGAGGATAAAATGGAAAAAGAAAGAGCGTTAGCGTCAGCAATTAGCCAGATTGAAAAAAATTATGGCAAAGGATCGGTAATGAAACTAGGGCAACGTCAGGAAATGAATATTGAATCAATTCCGACAGGTTCTATAGCTCTTAATATTGCACTTGGAGTTGGAGGCCTGCCAAAAGGTAGAATAATTGAAATTTTTGGCCCTGAAAGCTCTGGAAAAACCACTTTGACTCTACACGCAATTGCTGAAGCGCAAAAGCTGGGTGGCACTTGCGCCTTCATTGATGCCGAACATGCTCTTGACCCTGTTTACGCCAAAAAACTTGGCGTAAATATTGATGATCTAATCATTTCACAACCAGATACCGGTGAGCAAGCGTTGGAAATTGCCGATACTTTAGTTCGCTCAGGTGCTATAGATATGCTAGTTATTGATAGTGTCGCAGCTTTAGTACCAAAGGCAGAAATTGATGGCGAAATGGGTGATTCCCATATGGGTCTTCAGGCAAGATTAATGAGCCAAGCCTTAAGAAAGCTTACTGCCTCGACTTCCAGAACCAACTGTACCATTATCTTCATTAATCAAATCAGAATGAAAATTGGTGTGATGTTCGGTAATCCTGAAACTACGACTGGAGGCAATGCATTAAAATTCTATGCATCTATCAGAATCGATATAAGACGTATTGGATCTATTAAAGATAAAGACGAAGTAGTTGGTAATCAAACCAGAGTAAAAGTAGTGAAAAACAAAGTATCTCCACCATTTAAAATGGTAGAGTTTGACATTATATATGGGCATGGTATTTCCAGAGAAGGTGAATTAATTGACCTTGGAGTGAAAAATGATTTCGTAGAAAAATCTGGGGCCTGGTTTTCGTATGGTGATACTAGAATTGGCCAAGGACGTGAGAATGCTAAACAATATATGCAAGACAACCCTAATGTTGCAAATGAGCTAGAAGAAAAAATAAAAAACAGGCTAACAAGCCCTGATAGTGGATTAAAAGAAGAAGAAACTGTAGAAGAAACCCTAATATAAACTATACGCTGCAATACTAATTTTAAGAGAGTTCAATGGTAGATTTGTCAGGTAATAACGTTTTGGTCACCGGTGCTAGCGGAGGAATCGGCAGTGCTATCGTCAAACAAATGCATAAGCTCGGCGCGCATATATATATCAGCGGCAGCAATATGGAAAAACTTGAAGCTTTGGGAGCAGAGCTTGGCGATAATTACACAATAAAGCAGTGTAACCTATCCAACGCAGTTGCGCGTGCTACTTTGTTTGATGATATCGAAAAACTGGACGTACTGGTTTGCAATGCGGGTATCACTAGAGATACTTTAGCAATAAAGATGTCTGAACAAGATTTCAATGAAGTAATTGACATAAATTTAAAAGCCAATTTCATCCTCAACCGTGCAGCGATAAAAAAAATGATGCGTGCCCGTTATGGACGCATTATTAATATATCATCCGTAGTGGCAGTTTCTGGCAACCCGGGACAGGCTAATTATTGCGCATCAAAAGCTGGTCTTATTGGCATGACCAAAGCACTTGCAATTGAGGTAGCTGGCCGAGGCATAACGGTAAATGTTGTTGCTCCGGGTTTTATTGCCTCAAACATGACAAGCACTCTAACGGACGCTCAAAAAGATGCAATTATGCAAAAAATACCTCTAAAAACTCTTGGTCGGCCAGAAGATATTGCAAATGCTGTAACATTTTTAGCAAGCCCTAACTCTTCCTACATCACAGGCCAAACTATACACGTCAATGGTGGCATGTTAATGATCTAAATACTTTTTATTCTAGCAAAAGATTTTTTTTTGTGATACAAGAATGAAACCAGGAATTTGGATATAGCAAAAATTCCTAAAAAGAAACTAAAATAGGTTTTACGTATGAGCGAGAATATCGAACAAAAGATTATAAAGACTGTTGCTGAAACTCTTAGAATTGAAGAAGGCACCATATCTACGGAATCCAAGTTTGTTGACGATTTGGGAGCAGATAGCCTGGATTTAGTAGAATTAATGATGGCGATTGAAGCTGCTTTCGATTGCGATATTCCTGATGAAGAAGCAAGTAAAATCGCTACTGTTGCAGATGCTATTAAATACGTTGAAAAACATCTTAACGCTTAAATTCTTACATTAACTTGAAAAGGTTTATGGCATGTCACCTAGAAGAGTAGTAATAACAGGAATAGGGATGATGACCTCGCTTGGCCTTAGTGTCAAGGATAGCTGGTTCGGTATTTTGGCCGGTAGAAGCGGCGTCAAAAATATTGACGAGTTTGATACCGGCAAATTGCCCTGTAAAATAGCTTCAACAATTCCCGATTTTGATCCAGAAAACTATATCCCTGCGCGCGATGTCCGTAAAATGGACAGGTTTATTCATCTTGGTATTGCTGCTGCCATTGAAGCGGTTGAAGATAGTGGCTGGAAACCTGAAGATGAATATGCAAGAGACCGCACAGGAGTGATGGTAGGATCTGGCATTGGTGGCCTTGGAATGATCGAAAATACTTCGGTTGAATTTCATGGATCAGAACGTGGCAAGGTAAGCCCCTATTTTATACCCGCCTCATTGGTAAATTTACTATCCGGACATATCTCAATAAAATATGGTTTCTCCGGCCCAAATAGTGCTATTGCAACAGCTTGTTCAACGGGCGCACATGCAATAGGCGATGCGGCGAGAATGATAAAATATGGCGATGCTGACGTGATGATTGCAGGCGGCGCGGAAGCTCCAATTACACCTGCAGGCGTTGCTGGATTCTCTGCAGCACGTGCACTTGCTATTACTTTTAATGACGAACCGACTAAAGCCTCCAGACCATGGGACGTAGATCATGCAGGATTTGTCATGGGTGAAGGTGCTGGCGTTGTTGTATTGGAAGAATATGAACATGCTGTAAAGCGTGGTGCTAAAATATATGCTGAGGTTGCTGGCTATGGCCTAACAGGCGATGCCTTCCACATGACCTCACCAAACGGACGAGGTGCATTTAGAGCTATGGAGAACGCTTTAAAAGATGCAAAAATCAATCCGAATCAGGTTGATTATATTAATGCGCATGGAACTTCGACAAAAATGGGCGATGCAATTGAACTTGATGCAGTGCAAACCTTATTTGATGAAAACAAATCTGTAAAAATGTCATCAACTAAATCCTCGATTGGACATTTACTTGGTGCAGCCGGCAGTGTTGAAGCTATATTCACAGCCCTGGCCATTCGTGATCAAGTCGCCCCACCGACATTAAATCTACATAAGCCTATTGAAGAAGCAAAGATGAATTTAGTACCTCTAACTGCGCAAGACACAAAAATAAATTACGCTTTAACTAACTCATTCGGTTTTGGTGGAACTAATGCAAGCTTACTACTGCGCAAGATATAATTTTATAAAATTGATATTGTCTCTTGAAATGGATTTTGCATAAAGAAGAAAGGGAAATTATGAATAGAGAATCCAGAGTAGTAGTATTATTTCTCAATTTATTCAGCAACCAGCTTGCAAAGTAAAATTATATTTTTTATACACTGCCAATCTTATTAAGGCCGGAGTAAATGGGAAAATGAAAAGAATATTATTATCATTATTATTCTTCATACTAATCAGTTGGATTGGTATTCTTTACTATGTACATTTAAAAACTGATCTTGCTACCAGTAATATAAATGAAACAACGTTGAAATTTTCCCAGGGAGAATATCAATATCAACCACCAATTTCTTTGGTATCTTACGGAGCCGGTGATCCCATTTTCTTATCAAACCAGATTACTCTTGCTGAAAGCGCCCTTAATAAAGGCATTCAAAATATATATATGTATGGCCGGCAAAATATTGATCCTGAATTTTATGCCAAAAATAAACATATATTGGATCAGCCAAGAGGTGCTGGATATTGGCTATGGAAACCTTATTTTATCTTAAAAACAATGAATCAGCTTCCAGATAATTCTATTATATTGTATGCAGATTCCGGGGTTATATTTTCTGCTCCACCTGCAGATAGACTTCTTGATCTGTTAAAAGAAAATGACATGGTGTTTGCAGGACATGGTAATCCTGCAAAACTTCGTACATTGCTTAAGAAGGAAGCTCAAATCCTGATGGGAATTGACAAAAATGAAAAAATACTGAACTCTCAGGAAATTTGGGCCTATTTTATAGCCATTAGGAACAATGTAGAAACCAGAAAATTTATCAACAAATGGCTGGCTTATTGTGAGAATATCGACATTCTAACTGATCAACCGCTTGATCCTAATATTCAGGAAGAGGATTTTTATGCACATCTTCACGACCAGTCAATTTTGAGTGTTTTAGTAGCACAGAATCCAGAGAAAAAAATAGTTATAAAACGTTATAAATTCAGAAAAGATTATGGTCTGGATAACTTCCACAGACATCCTCAGGATAAATATACTTCACCGAAATTTCACTCTGCCGGTCTTCAGAAAAAATTTGCTGATTTCTTGTATAATAACTCTTTACTTCGTATCGTTAGAGAGAAAATGAATTAAGTTCTTTGTAAGACTATAGCTTAACCATTAAATCGCATACCTGCCCCGCAAAGAAACCATCTTCGGCTATGAATTCTCCAACGATTTTAAATCCGGCTTTCTCATAAACATGCCTTGCTCGCAGGTTATTTCTATTCGGATCGATAAAAAAGGAAAATACACCGGAATCAACATCTGATCTAAAATACTCTGTAAATTTTTCTAAAGTTATTGCTGCAAACCCTTTGCCAAGGTAATCCTTATTACCTATACAAAAATCCAGACTATAGGTCTTTTTATCAGGTAATAAATTATCTTTCCAGATTTGTGGACAATCATCATAACTAATTTCAGATGTCATAATCATACAAAACAACTCATCATTCAAAGCCCCTACCCAATATGAAAAAATACCATTATGATAATGAGATGGTGTTTTTCTACTTTCTGCAAAATGCACGATATCATCTCGGTGCTTTTGTGAATTATCCCAGAATTCCCGTATATGTGCTTCATCCAACCATGTAAATATTGTCTGAACGTCCCCAGGATTAAGTCTTCTAAAGATAGGATCAAATACCATGGCTAATAACTGTCTTTAAATTGGAATGGGGCAGACATCAAACCTCGACGATTTTTGTTCCCTTTAAATATTTCACCTACCAGCGGAATTGAGCCGATTACCGAACTAACTCCATATAGCTGAGGATTCACATACCCTTCTATATCTATTATTCTATTCTTAATATCAATATTTCCTTTGAGATTAAAATCAAAATAAGGTCCGACTGCTGCACTATTTTTTATAACCAGAGTATTATTGGCAAAACTAAATTTACCATTCATTCTAGAAAAAACTATATCCTTATTGCCGCTAATTGTGCCAATAAAACCTGGTAGAGATACAAAAGAAACAAGCCGACTCATCGTTGGAGTATCACTCAAAACAAAACGTTCAAAAGCAAAAGCCCCATCAAGAATAGGAATAATCTGACCAGATTTCACCTCTTTTCGGCTAGTATTTATATTGAGGACGAGATTGCCGGACTTCATTGAACCATAAGCTCCAATTCCTAGCAAAATCGCCCCTGCATTACTGGATTCAATTAGCCATTCTTCCTCTTCTTCTCCTCTAGCTGTCAACAACATCTTAACTGATCTGGTTCCGATCTTCGACTCAATAGATCCCAAAAAACATCGCGTTTCATCACATTCAAAGTTTAGTTTTAAGTTATCAAGCCATATATTATTCTTTAACCGTACTCTATCAACATTGATCCGTATTTTTGTTACTCCCTCATCTCTCTCTTTTTCCAAAAACTGAAGCATGTCCGCATCAGATAAATCTAATGTCTTTCCTTGTAAGCTAGCACTAATTAGTTGTTTATTCAGCAAAACATCTGCAGATAAGTCTGTCTCCATGTACTTAATTTCTTTAATACTTGCTTGTACACTTTCATCTGCTATTACCACATCTCCCTTAATACTAAAATCTTTTGCTCCAATGACACTAAAGTCCAGAATTCCACTTTTCGGATTATCAAATGTACCTTTAACCACCACCTTGGCATGGTCATTTTTGTTCTTACGAATACCCAGCTTATCAAAATATAACTCAAGATTCGAAATATCCGACTCTACTGAAATCTTACCTTTTGAATCCTTATTTATGTAGTTAATATCAAGAATTGAGTTGCCACCAAGAAGACTAATGAATGCTATTTTTGCGTTTCTGTTGGACTTTCTGGATATTGTTTTAAAGTGCGTTCTGATGTCTAATTTATGATTAAATTCTGATTCATCTTCTATATTATAGATAAAATTTATATCGCTGTTAAAACCATTGATTTTTCCACCACCATTCAAAATCACTTGATCGCCATTAAATACTCCTGACATTTTTATTTTTCTCAGCTTAACATAGTCTCTAAAAATATTTAAAGAGGAATTTGGCATATTAGCAGTGATATTATATATATTTTTAGTGCCGGGTTTTAGTGGGATTTTAATATCAACATCAACATCTACTTTACCATTAATTTTTCGAAGATCCACATCGGCTCTCTGGATTACTTGGTACTGACTTTCTGAGATAAAATCGGCCAAACTTTTTGCAGGACCAGCTCCCTTAGCTTTTACTGTTAAAAAAGTACGGTCAACACCTTGCCAATCCATTTCTATAACACCATCTGAGAGAGAGATGTTCGATAAATAAGCACTATTGATATAGAATACTAGCTTTGAGCCTTTAATTTCAACATCAATATCCATATTTTTTATAGCAGGAAGTCCCTCACTATAATTAAAATCAAGTTTTTGAATTTTTACTTTTCCTGATAAATTATCTTGCTGTAATTTTCCAGCAGGATTCCATAAAATCTCGCCTTCTTTTATGTGTCCTGCTATGATAAATTCTCTAAAAAAGCCCAGCAATTTATCTTCTGGCAATATTTTACCTGCCAACTTATGAAGCATAAATGGTATATTGCTCATTGCTATTTTGATTTTGCCAGTCTTTTCCTCTAAACTAGCTATATTAAGATAAGTTGATTCTCCAAAATTCAAAGCACAATCAACGTTCTCATACTCACCTAAAACGTTGTATTGACAATGAGCATGACCTGTTTCCAGTATTTTATCATTTATATCTTTGATACCAGCAATTTTGATGTTTTTGACTACCAATCCATAGTTTTTATTTTTAACTAGCAAATAGCTGTTTACCTGTCCTGATAAAACAGCTTCTAGTATTTGCTGATCATTGTTATCCAAAACAGATAATGTGGTAGGAAGAATTTTTGCAGAGAATTCCGGATTACTCCAAGGCTCTAAAATACCCGTTTGCACCTGCAAATTACTTATGACAGCTCTGCCAGTGCCTATTTTTAATTTAACATTACCTAAAGTAAACAATCCATCTCTGAATTGAAAATCTGAAAAACTAACATCAATACCTTTCAGCTTTAAATAGTACTCTAAACCGTGCTTCATCTGCCTATCTAATTTGCCGCTACTGGCAGCATAAAAAAGACTCATGCACAGTATAGAAAGAAGAGTTATAAATAATAACAATTTAAATATAATTTTCATTCAGTTTGATTTAGATTATAATATAAATTATATAAGGCTTTTAACTCTATTATCCAATAAAAGCAACCCGCTAGAGTTTTAATTTTACTTTTTTAAGTTTTAGGCTAAGCTGTATCCACTTAAATCTTGAATAAAAAAATATATGCAAATATCTTTTGTAGGGACTGGTTATGTCGGCTTAGTTTCTGGTACAATGATGAGTCATTTAGGGCATAAGATAGTATGTCTGGATACAGACCAGCATAAAATAGAAAAGTTAAAAAATAAAAAAACACCTATATATGAGCCTGGTCTTGCTGAATATATAGAAAAATACGGCAACACTGAAAGGTTACAATTTGTACATGGCTATGATGCCAGCATCAAAAACTCTGACTGTTTATTCATAACTGTCGGCACTCCTCCAAAAGAGAATGGAGATGCTGATTTAAGTAGTATTTTTGAAGCTGTAGAAAGTGCAAGTAACTATGTAAATTCAGAATGTATTATCGTACTTAAATCAACAGTTCCACCTGGAACTTGCCAGCAAATAAAAGAATTCATGCAGAGCAAAGGCAGATTTTTTGATATCGTATCAAATCCTGAATTCCTGCGTGAAGGAGATGCAATTAAAGATTTCCTGAAACCGGATAGAATAGTCATTGGAGCGCATTCAGATCGTGCATTTGGCGTAATGCGGCAAGTCTATAAACCTCTAACTGATCAGGGAGTTAAACTTGTTGAAACCGATTTGAATACCTCAGAACTAATTAAATATGCGTCTAACACTTTCCTTGCCAATAAAATTGCTTTCATCAATGAAATGGCAGATTTATGCGAAATAGTCGGTGCAGACATCGCTAGCCTTGCAAAAGGCGTTGGCCTGGATAAAAGAATCGGTGAAGATTTCTTGCGTGCCGGCCCTGGATTTGGCGGTTCATGTTTCCCTAAAGATATTCTTGCCTTACAACAGCTTGCAAATAAGGTGGATTCTGATTTTTTGATTTTGGATGCGGTAATTAAATCTAATAGCAACAGGCCTCATAACATGATCAATAAAATATCTACAGCAATTGGTGGAAACTTGCAAAACAAAAAACTTGCTATTCTTGGACTTACCTATAAAGCTGGAACGGATGATCTTCGCAATAGCCCTGTAATAGAACTTATCAATTTATTGCAAGCACAAAAGGCAGAAATAATTGCTTATGATCCTGAAGGCATGGTCAATATAGGTAAATATTTTGAATCATTAAACTGTGCTGATTCCATAAATGCTGCAATAGAAGGTGTAGATGCGATTATAATCGCAACTGAGTGGCCAGAATTTAAAGACATCGATTTGGGTAAAGCCAAAGAGCTGGTAAAAAATCCAATCATTGTGGACTTAAGAAATATTCTAGTGCCAGAAGAGGCAGAATCAGAAGGTTTTAAATATTATTCAATAGGCAGAAAGAGTGGAAAATAAATTCGTTCATTTTCGTACGCAAAGCTCTTACTCCATGCTTGAGAGTACAATCAAAGTAGATCAGCTTATTGATCTTACTAAAAATCATGGAATGAATACTGTTTGCTTAAGTGACCGGGGAAATTTGTTTGCTTCGCTGGAATTTGCTCAAGCTGCAATAAAATCCAGGATTCAACCTATCCACGGATCAATCTTGAATATTTTGTTTATCAACAAAGGCAAAGAAGACTTTGCAGAAATTCTGCTTATTGCCAAAGATAAGCTCGGTTACCAAAACTTACTCAAGCTAGTGAGTTTAACTTTCACTACCAATAATAGAAAAGCTTGCAATCACATTACCTTTAATGATTTAGAACAACACAGTGATGGTTTAATAGTATTATCCGCATATACAGAAGGGGTGATCGGCAAATTATTGCTAGATAACGCCCTAGATGCTGCTACTAATGCTGCTAAAAAATTACAAAAACTATTTGGTGACAGGTTTTACTTTGAGATCATGCGCCGCCAATCAGCACAAGAACACAAAATAGAAAATAAATATTTGCAAATTGCTAATCATTTGGGAATCCCGCTTCTAGCAACCAACCAGGTATTATTCAGTAACATTTCAATGCATGATTCACATGACGTTCTATTATGTATCTCAGAAGGCGTAGTGCGTGATGTACAGGATAGGAAACGAGCCAGCAACCAGTGCTATTTCAAAAGTGCAAAAGAAATGATTACCCTGTTTAAAGATTTGCCGGAAGCGATAGAAAATACGGTGTATCTAGCCCAACGTTGCTATGTTATGTCTGAGTCACGACCTCCATCCTTACCAAATTTCACTGATGGAAAAACATCAGAAGAAGATTTAATACGAAAGCAGGCAAGCGATGGAATGGAAGAAAAACTTTTGCAGAAATTTGCCAAGGAAAATACTCCGAAAAAGGACCAGGATTCATTGCGCAAAAAGTATTTTGACCGCTTATCTTATGAATTAGATGTTATATGCCGGATGGATTTCGCCGGCTATTTCCTGATAGTTTCGGACTTCATCAAATGGAGCAAAAAAAATGGTATCGCCGTTGGTCCAGGCAGGGGGTCAGGAGCAGGTTCGATAATTGCCTGGGTTTTGCAAATCACTGATTTGGATCCTATCAAATTTGGCTTGCTATTTGAACGTTTCCTGAACCCTGATCGTGTATCTATGCCTGATTTTGATATTGACTTTTGTCAAGAACGCAGGCACGAAGTAATTTCCTATGTGCGCTCAAAATATGGTGACGAGCGAGTAGGACAGATTATCACTTTTGGAAAGCTACAAGCCAAAGTTGTCCTGAAAGACGTATCCAGAGTGCTAAGCCTTCCCTATGGTATAGCGGATTACCTGACTGAGTTAGTTCCGTTTAATGCAATTAATCCTGTAACCTTAAACCAGGCAATTACAGATGTTGCAGAGCTGCAAAATGCGGCAAATGGCAAGGGATTATATAATATAAATGGAGATAACGAATTAATAAAACAAGTCATATCTACTGCCCTTAGTCTGGAAGGATTGCACAGGCATGCATCAATTCACGCAGCAGGCCTGGTGATTGCTAACCAGGCAATAACCGAAATCGTACCAATATATAAAGATGTTAATTCTGACATGCTGATTGTACAATATTCGATGGAATACTGCGAGATGGCCGGATTAGTAAAATTCGATTTTTTAGGATTACAAACATTAACCGTTATCACTAAAACTCTCCGTTTACTTGAGCATAATGGCATAAAAATAGATATTGATAATATTCCTTTTGACGACAAGAAAACTTTTGCCATGCTCGCAGGTGGCTTAAGCACTGGTGTTTTCCAATTTGAAAGCATGGGAATGAAAAACGCTCTGCGAAAATTAGAATCAGATAATGTTGATGATATAATCGCACTTGGTGCCCTCTACCGTCCTGGACCTATGGATAATATTCCAACATATATTGCTTGCAAGCATGGAAAGCAGGAAGTTGATTATTTACATCCATTATTGGAGCCTATACTTAAATCCACTTATGGAGTGATTATCTATCAAGAGCAGGTGATGGAGATCGCCAGAAAGCTTTCTGGCTATAGTTTGGGAAGTGCAGACTTACTGCGGAGAGCTATGGGCAAGAAGGTCAAAGCTGAAATGAATGCACAGGAAGAAATATTTGTCAGTGGTGCAATTAAGAACAAAGTACCGGCAAGCCAGGCAAAATCTATTTTTGCAACTGTAGCCAAGTTTGCCGGTTA
This sequence comes from uncultured Rickettsiaceae bacterium, assembly GCA_905479865.1. Taxonomy (GTDB): domain Bacteria; phylum Pseudomonadota; class Alphaproteobacteria; order Rickettsiales; family Rickettsiaceae; genus Megaera_A. The sequence continues at coordinate 40,386 of CAJQOD010000024.1, forward strand.
TGGATTTAATAAATCGCACGCATCTGCCTACGGAGTTATTTCTTATCAAACAGCCTATTTGAAAGCGAATTTTCCTACAGAATTTTTAGTTGCTTCTCTAAATCTTGATATAGATAGCAGCGATAAGATCAATATTTTTCTGCAGGAAGCCAGAAATTTTGACATTGAAGTTATTCCTCCTGATATTAATAAGTCTAAAAGCTTGTTCAGCATTCACTCTGAGAACGACAAAAAATCTATTTTCTTCGCCATTGGTGCAATAAAAAATGTAACTGCAAATTTTGGATCCGCAGTTACCTCAGAGCGCGAAAAAAATGGTGATTTCAAATCCATCCTGGATTTTGCCCAACGCATTGATCCAAAATTTATTAATAAGCGATTGCTTGAAAATGTTATCAAAGCCGGTTGTTTTGATAGTTTGCATTCAAATCGTAATAATCTTCTTAAAAGTGTATCCAAAATCATTGCATATTGCGCTTCTTATCACGCAGAGCAAAACTCCGATCAATTCAGCTTGATCCCGGTTGATTCCAATAGTTCTGATGTATTAGTATCTGCTAAAGAATTATCATCCTCTGAAATATCCTATGATGAATTTGATGTCATGGGGTTGTTCCTAAAAAACCACCCATTGACCGAGCTATCAGAATCCTTGAACAAATGCGGCGTAAAAAACTCTGATTATGTCAAAGATGCTTTAGAAGAAGGGTCACATTCACTCAAACTCGCCGGTATCATCATCAAAAAAGATTCACGCATGTCCAAGCGCGGAAGGTTTTTAACCCTGATACTATCAGACCCGCAAGGCATTCTTGAGATAAATATTTTCAATGAGGATATATTTAAAAACTATACGCATCTAATTAATGTCAAGGAAGCTGTTATTATATCCTGTGATGTTCACAAAGATAGAGGAGGTTTGAGGATAACTGCAAAGCATTTTGCAAGTATTGAAGATGAACTTCACGGCATTCAACATAATTTAAAACTATATCCAAAAAATCAGGCAGCTATAGAAAGTATGATAAAAATCCTGGAGAACAAAAAGGATGCAAAAAAAAGCAATAGTTCCATCGCCATTTTCCTACCTGTTGAAAAGACGTTTATTGCAAAAATATCTATGCCTGACCGCTTCTGTCTTGATGAGAATGATGTAACCAAACTTATGCAAAATAACATAGAGTAGTAATATCAACCATAAAAAACCCATTAACTCAAGCTAGCACGTCACCCGTGAGTGTAGTGCGGTAATTTATTGAACATTTTTAACGTTTGCTGGAATGGATTGCGAACTTCTTCTTCGCACATGACGAGGGTGGGTAGTTTTATTTTTAATGACTGGTCTAAATCTGCTAATAATAAATTGTTATTTGTATAAACTTTATAATTGATGTTGCATAATAATTACTGTATAATATAAGTCATGTTAACAATTATTGTGTAGTATAGTTATGAGAACAATGAGCATAAGTTTACAGGAAAGTTTGTACGAAAAACTCAAACATACAATTCCCTCTAAAAAAATCAGTAAATTTGTAAGCCAGGCTATTAGTATAGAACTTGAAAAGAAAGAAAAGGAATTAGTGCTGGCATACGAAGCAGCTGAACAAAATACTGATAGACAAGAAATATTAAATGAATGGGATTTAGTTGATGATTTCAGCAAAAAATAAAGAGCCAGCCAGGGGAGAAATATATTGGGTAAATCTTGATCCGGCAATTGGTAGTGAAATTCGCAAAACCAGACCAGCAATGGTAATATCCAATAACATTCAAAACAAAGTATCTGGTAGAGTTGTAGTAATTCCAATTACTTCTAATGCTAATAATATTTATCCATTTGAAACAAAAATAATACTAGAAAAGAAATCCGCCAAGGTTCTAACTGACCAAATCAGAACCATAGACAAAGCCAGATTAGGAGATCGTATATGCAAATTGACTAAATCTGAAATTAATGAAATTGAAAAAGCAATAAAAGTCACTTTAAGCTTAGAATAGAACCAACCAATAAATTATCACCCCAAGGCATTTTTGCTACTTCCATCTTGGAACACCCCTAAAGCATCTCTTTAATTTCCAGCAATGTATAGCGCTTTTCTTTCAGAGCATGTATTTTTCTAATACGTTTTATCATCTCAGGAGCATATAGACCATAACCCGCACTTGTAATTTCAGCTATCTCAAGCAATCCTTCTTTTGTCCAATGACGAATAGTAGAATTGCTTTCTCCCACTTGCTTTGCCAACTCTCCAATTTTTAATAATATTACTGCATCAACCCTGCTGGCAGTTTCCCCTTTTGCTGCTTTCAGATATATATCAAATGAGCGATCAACAGCTTTGAAAATAAGCTCAAGATATTGATCTTTTGATCCACCCAGTTGTGCTTTCTCCAAGGCATTAATATAAGATAACCGATCACGCTTACGGATAATTGCAGCAGGATAACCTCGCATTAATAATATCATATTCATCAAAAGGCGCGCTGTTCTACCATTACCATCTACGAATGGATGAATAGTTACAAGGCGATAATGCGCCTCTGCTGCAAGCAATGCTGGATGCAAATCGCATGACTTATTTAGCCAATTGCAAAACTCTTGCATGAGTTCCGGTACTTTACGTGGATTAGGCAGAATTATATTAGACCCCGATATGCGCACAGAAACGTCCCGATATTTACCAGCATTTGCATCATCAACACTTTTTAGAATGATATTGTGTATATGCAGGATAGACTTCTCATTTAAATCTTTTAATTCAGACCCAACTTTATCTCTAATCCAAACTAGTGCCTGCGCGTGATTAGTAGCTTCTAAATGTTCTACTAATGACTTTCCACCAACTGTCAAACCTTTTTCTACGACGAGAGCTGTTTCCTGTCGTGTTAATGTATTTCCTTCAATCGCATTACTAGTGTAGGTCAGCTCTACCAGAAACCACTCCTCTAAATTACGCATAAGCGCACTTGGCAGCGGGTAATATTGATCTAATCGTCGCTTTTTTTCTGTAAGTTTATCGTAATTCATACTAAAAGCATAAACTATAACGTTACAGTTTACAATAAATATTACTTACACTATTTCTTTAGCTATGTCTTCCTGGACATTTTCTTACGTTCATTTGAATCCAGATAGATTTTTCGAAGGCGGATGGATTTTGGCGTCACTTCTACCAGCTCGTCATCCTGGATATAGGCAAGTGCCTGCTCAAGCGACATTAATCTTGGCGGAGAAAGCTTAATAGCTTCATCCTTACCGCTGGCACGAACATTCGTCAGCTGTTTAGCTTTAATCGGATTAATTTCCAAATCATTATCCCTATTATGCTCGCCAATAATCATTCCTTTATACACAGGCGTACCGGTGGTGATGAACATATCACCTCTATCTTCTAAATTCCATAAAGCATACGCAACTGCCTTGCCATCTTCCATAGAGATTAGCACACCATTTCTACGACCTTCTATTTTGCCGCAATATGGCTTGTATGAATCGAATATCCTGCTCATAATGCCTGTTCCACGTGTTTCAGTCAGGAATGGACCGTGATAACCAATTAAACCTCTTGATGGAGCAATAAATATTAGACGGGTCTTGCCTGCTCCAGTCTCACGCATGTCCTGCATTTGAGCATTACGTAAATTCATTGACTCAACTACTGTTCCAACAAATTCAGAATCCACATCGATTTGGACTTCTTCCATTGGCTCTAGTCTCTTGCCTGTATCTGGATCCTCTTTAAAAAGCACCGATGGTCTACTAATAGATAGCTCGAACCCTTCTCTACGCATGGTTTCAATCAAAACACCAAGCTGTAATTCACCACGACCTGCAACATTAAAGGAGTCAGTTTGCTCAGTTTCCGTTATTTTAATTGCCACATTACCTTCAACTTCTCGCATCAGTCTGGCGCGCAGCACTCTTGACGTCAATTTATCTCCCTCACGACCGGCTAAAGGCGAGTTATTAATAGAGAAAGTCATGGATAATGTTGGTGGATCTATTGGCTGCGCCTCTAATGGTTTTTCAATTTCCGGGGCAGCAATAGTGTCTGCAACGTTAGCTTTCTCAAGACCAGAAATCGCAATGATATCTCCGGCAACAGCCTCTTCAACAGGAAGTCTTTCCAGCCCTTTGAAAGTTAGCATTTTGGTAATGCGGCCGGTTTCAACTATTTTGCCGTCACGATCCATAACTTTTATTGACATATTGATTTTTGCAAGTCCGGTCTCAATTCTACCAGTCAGAATACGCCCCAAATATGAGTCATATTCTCTGGTAGTTACAATCATTGAAAATGGTAACTCTATATTCGAAACCGGTGCTTCTACGTGTGACAAAACCGTATCGAACAGGGCATTGAGATTTTCTCTTGGATCATTAAGATCATTAACTGCCCAGCCACTTCTACCTGACGCATAAATAACCGGAAAATCGAGCTGACTATCATTTGCATCAAGCGACACGAACAGGTCAAAAATTTCATCAAGAACCTCGTTGGCCCTGGCATCAGAACGATCAATTTTATTAATAACTACAATTGGCTTTAACCCTAGTTTCAACGCCTTACCAAGTACAAATTTAGTTTGCGGCATTGGACCTTCTGCGGCATCAACAAGCAATACTACTCCATCGACCATACTCAAAATACGTTCTACTTCACCACCAAAATCAGCATGTCCTGGAGTATCAATGATATTGATCTTGGTGTCATTCCACATGACTGAAGTACATTTAGCCAGAATAGTAATTCCACGCTCTTTCTCAAGATCGCCGGAATCCATAGCACGTTCTTCAACAGACTGATTATCACGGAACAAGCCACTCTGCTTTAGCATATTGTCGATTAATGTAGTTTTCCCATGATCAACGTGGGCGATTATTGCAATATTACGTATGGATGATGTCATTAACTTCCTTTAAGCTTTATATAAAATTAAAGTGGGAATCGTACACTATTTTTACTTCTATGGCAATTTTTAAAAATTTTTGTACCTTTGAGTATTTTTCGCTACAATGGTTCCATATCAATCCTATTACAATATTACATATATGAAAAAGCCCTCAAAAAAACAGAGACAAAAAAATTATGCCCTAATGCTGTGTGTTGTTCTGACGATTATACTAATTTATGCGGTGACGATTATTAAACTCTCAAACTAAGAGTTTAAACGTACTATTGTGATTTAAGAGCATTTACTGTATAATCAAACCCTGTTATTGAAGTATTATTATATAAATGAAAAAATTTATAGCTTCACAGTTCTTGCTTTGCGTCTTTTGCATGGGCAGTATAGCACATGCAGCAAGTGAAATCGTTGAGGTGGATTTATTTATTAAAGATCATAAATTTAACCCGGAAATCCTGGAATTACCGGCCGGAAAAAAAATCCGCATTACGGTACATAATCAGGATGCAACGATTGAAGAATTTGAAAGCATTGACCTCAAAAGAGAGAAAATAGTTCTTGGCAAGTCAAAAACACGTGTTATTCTAGCACCTCTAAAGCCAGGAGAATATAAGTTTTTTGGTGAATTTCATGCGGAAACCGCACAGGGAAAAATTGTAGTAAAAGAAAAGACAGAAGAGAATGTTTAAGATAGCCATAGTAGTTTTCCGTGAGTGCCTGGAAATTGCCTTCTTGCTCGGCGTAATTATGGCAGTAACAAAGCCCATACAAAACTCCAAGATATATATCATTTTAGGCTCACTGCTTGGCATGGTATGCGCAGCTACATTTGCCTTATTTGCACGCTCTATTGCTGACAGCTTTGGAGGACTCGGAGATGAACTGTTCGATGCTTCAATTATCTTGATCACAGCTATTATCATTAGCTGGACCGTAGTCTGGATGCAAGGCTACACCAAAAAAATTAGAAAAAATCTAAGCAAATTATCGGATAATATAACCGCTGGAGCTGCTAGCAAATTTATGCTCGTGTTAGTCGTCGCCATGGCAATTCTTAGGGAAGGTGCAGAAATCATTCTCTTTGTATATAGTATTTCTTCAACAGAGAATATAGAAAGCAGCAGTTATATTATAGGACTTGGACTCGGTGGATTTGCCGGCTTTACAGTTGGTACTGTCATTTATCTTGGGCTAATTAAATACGCCAGTAAGTATGTCTTTACCATATCAACAATCTTGCTAACTTTAATTGCAGCGGGGTTAGCTGCGGAAGCTGCCGGTATTTTAACTTCCTCTGGAATGATAGAAATATACAATGACCAGCTATGGAATACCTCCTGGTTTATCTCAGATGACAGCATAACCGGCAAGATACTAAATATCACCATTGGTTATGATTCAAGACCAAATGGTATGCAAATTGTTTTCTATCTTGCTACGATCATATTAACAGCCGGTATGATGCAGGTAAGATCAAAATTATCAGGTAAATAACATGCTTAAATTTTTCTCTGAATTTGGTCCGCTTTTGGCTTTTTTCTTTGGTTATAAAACCGGAGGTATTTTAGAGGCGACGCTGTATATGCTTGTAGCCTCCGTTATCGGCATTTCTATTACTTACATTTGTGAGCGTAAAATAAATACTGTTAATTTAATCTCTACAGCATTACTGCTTACATCTGCCAGCCTAACGCTATTTAGCGGCAACGCCATATTCATTAAAATGAAGCCAACAGTTTTGTATTCTCTCTTCGCTTTTATATTTTTTGTTACGAATTTCAAGTGGAAACCGGCCGTAAAATATGTACTTGGCGGTGCCATAAAACTTAAGGAAGAAAAAAATTGGCACAGCTTGAACTTACGTTTTATGTGGTTCTTCCTGATTATGGCAGTAACGAATGAGCTGGTTTGGCGTAATTTTGATGAAAACATTTGGGTTAGTTTCAAAGTGTTCGGGGCTATACCAATTACTCTACTATTTATTATGCTGCAAATACCTTTCATAATGAAGAATCAGAAAGCAGAAGACCCTGCTACTTGAAACTCGCAAGAATTTAACCCCGTTAACAATCAAAATCGAAATCTTTACCCGCTACAATATACTCTCTTATGCGCTGCATCAATCCTCGTCAATACCATCTCATGCGAAGAACCGAATGTAGTTATATTTCCTAAATTACTAATCTGTTTGGATTGTTACCCTAAAGCTTAATTGAGTTGATCAACTCCTTGACGCTATCAACTGACTTCTTGAATTCAGCTTTTTCACTGTCGTTCAGGTCGATTTCAACAATCTTTTCAACTCCATTGCCACCTATTACTACCGGCACGCCAACGTAAATACCTTTCTCACCATATTCACCATTCAAATAAGCAGCACATGGCATAATTTTACGCTTATCGTATAAGTAACTCTTTGCCATATCAATTGCAGAAGTTGCAGGCGCATAGAAAGCAGAGCCTGTTTCAAGTAATGCTACAATCTCACCGCCACCGCCTCTGGTGCGCTTAATGATAGCGTCGATTTTTTCCTTGGTACTCCAACCCATTTTAATCATGTCAGGCACTGGTATGCCGCTAATTGTTGAATAACGAGTCAGCGGTACCATAGTATCGCCATGACCACCAAGAACGAAGCTATTTACGTTCTCAACAGATACATTAAACTCTTCAGCCAAAAAACAGTTAAAGCGCGCCGAATCCAGTACGCCAGCCATACCAACGACCTTTTCAGGCGGCAAACCACTTTCTTGCTGTAGTACATAAACCATTGCATCAAGAGGGTTAGTGATAACAATAACGAATGCATCAGGAGCGTGCTGCTTTATACCGGCTGCAACTGTTTTCATCACATCGGCATTAATTGCTACTAAATCATCGCGGCTCATGCCGGGTTTCCTTGCAACGCCAGCAGTAACTATTATCACGTCAGCACCGGCAATTTCTCTGTAATTGTTAGTACCGGTTACAGAAATATCAGAATTTTCAATAGTAGCTACCTGAGCAATATCAAGAGCTTTACCCTTGGCCTTTCCTTCTGTCAAGTCAAACAACACCACATCACCTAAGCCCTCTTTGACTATCAAATGAGTCAAAGTTCCACCAATATTTCCACCTCCAATTAATGCTATTTTTGGTCTTTTCTGCATAAAATCCTCCTAAGATTTATATTCGTGTCTGCTTTAAGAATTCATTGAGTTAAAAAACTCAGCATTCGTTTTTGTTTCTTTAAATTTACTCAATAAGAATTCCATTGAATCAATAGTTCCCATTGGATTAATAATACGACGCAGTACCCACATTTTGGATAATGTTGCACGATCCACTAGTAATTCTTCTTTTCTTGTTCCAGACTTTGTAATGTCAATTGCCGGATAAATTCTCTTATCAGCAATTTTACGATCAAGTACAATTTCAGAGTTGCCTGTTCCTTTAAACTCTTCAAAAATAACTTCATCCATTCTGGAACCAGTGTCGATTAAAGCAGTAGCCACGATAGTCAACGATCCACCATTCTCAATATTACGCGCAGCACCAAAGAATCTTTTTGGTCTTTGTAATGCATTTGCGTCAACACCACCTGTTAGAACCTTCCCTGATGACGGGACCACGGTATTATAGGCTCTCGCCAACCTGGTGATAGAATCTAATAATATCACAACATCTTTCTTGTGTTCAACTAAACGTTTTGCCTTCTCAATAACCATTTCAGCCAGTTGAACATGCCGTGCGGCAGGTTCGTCAAAAGTTGAACTGACCACTTCACCTTTAACTGATCTTTGCATATCGGTTACTTCTTCAGGCCTTTCATCAATTAACAAAACCATTAAATACACTTCCGGATTATTGGTGGTGATGGCATGTGCGATATTCTGAAGTAACACCGTTTTACCTGTTCTTGGAGGTGCCACGATCAGAGCCCGCTGCCCTTTACCCATTGGTGCTACCATCTCTATGGTTCTGGTGCTAAATTCTTTGGTTTCAGTCTCAATTTCAAGAGATAATTTCTCTTCCGGATATAGCGGGGTTAAATTATCAAAATGCACCCTATGATACGCATTATCATTATCTTCAAAATTAACTTTATGCACCTTCAACAAAGCAAAATATCTTTCACTGGATTTTGGAGCACGAATCTGCCCTTCAACGGTATCACCCTTCTTTAATCCAAAACGACGAATTTGACTTGGTGAGACATAAATATCATCAGGACCGGCAAGATAATTTGCATCTGGGGATCTTAAAAATCCGAAGCCATCAGGAAGAACTTCCAGCACTCCTTCACCGGAAATATGCCCACCCTGTTCAACTATTTTTTTTAAAATGGAAAAGACAAGCTCCTGTTTTAACAAAGAACTGACATTCTCAATGCCCAACGATTCTGCCTGAACCTGCAGTTCTTCCGGGGACTTTTTCTTTAGTTCCTTTAGCGTAATTTTTATTCCGCTACTTTCTTTACCGGGTGTTTCTGCCTTTTCTTCAGATAATTCGTCTTTTTTTGTTAAAGTGGTTTTATGTTGAGAAGGTCTGTCAGATTTCTTATGAATCTCTTTACGTTGTTTGGTCATTATTTATAAATTTAGAAAAATTGAAATAGGATTGTTATTTAATATATTTAGAAGGAACTTATGGCATCAGCGATAAACACTAATATGCCTTTTAATTTGCAGTTGTACTCAATAATAATTTTAGGGAAACAGCTCATAAGACAATGAAATCAACTAGCCCTGAGCTTCAAGAACACAATAACAACAATATAACTGACTGTCAAGCAGATTGACAGAACTATAAATATTTGCTCTTTAAATAGTCAATAAAGATGCCAGGTTGCACAGTATTATGACCCGTTGCTGCTTGCAGTAGATCCGCTGAGTTTTTAGACGACCCATACCGCCTTAGATTATCCGTTAGATATTTATTTAGACTGTCAAATTTACCAACTGTTAGCTCTGACTCTATTGAAGAATATTTGCCCGTAGCAGATTTCATCAGCATACTGGCAATAATTGCGCCATTTGTGTAAGAAGGAAAATACCCAAGAGAACCGGAAGGCCAGTGTATATCCTGAAGACAGCCGTCACTATCAGTGTTTGGAACGATACCTAAATATTCCTGCATCTTACTATTCCAAAGCTCAGGTAAATCAAAAGCTCTTAAATTGCCTTCAATGATTGCCTCTTCAATTTCAAAACGCAAAATTACATGCAATGGGTATGTTACTTCATCAGCATCAACTCTAATCAAGCTAGGCTGCACTCTGGTTGCCAGGGCATATAAATTCTCAGCAGAATATTCTGCCAACGACAGAGAAAAATCGTCCTTCAATATTTTTGCCAAACACTGCATAAACTGCCTTGAGGTTCCTGCCTGCTTTTCCATAATCAGGGACTGACTCTCGTGGAAAGCCATGCCTTTAGCTCCACCTACCGGTTGATTACGATACTTAACAGGTAAATTCTGTTGATATAGGCCGTGACCAGTCTCATGCACAACACCAAACAGGCCAGACAGGAAATTATTCTCATCGTAGCGAGTAGTTAATCTTACATCATCATTTGAACCCGTGCAGAAAGGATGTGCGGATTTATCCAAACGCCCACGATCCAGATTAAAACCCATTTTCTCTATTATCTTAAGACCGATCGCTTTTTGCGTAGCCTCATCAATTTTTTCCGATAATGGAATGACTTTTTCAGAAGCTTGTTTATTAGCAATTTCATTTACCAAAGGAGGCAACTGCGACCTGAGTACATCGAAAACACCTTTAATCTCTGCGCTTGTGCGTTCAGGATCATAGATATCAATTAACACATCAAGAGGAGACTTCCCTAATTTCTCTGACTTAAGAGCTGCAATTTTGCGAACTGAATTAAACACCCGATCTAAATAAGGCTCCAGTTTTTTAAAATCATTTTCCGGCCTGACCTGACGCCATATAAACTCACATTCACCAGAAGCAATGCTATATTCATATTGTATCTCGGAAGTTATACATGTCTGGCTATCGTATGTTTTTTTAGCATTTGCCAGGTTTGACCTTTGCCAATCATCAAGATGATCAAATTCTCCAAGCGAAGCTTCAATCAATTGACCAATTACTTCTGCAGTTTCCATCTTATGAATAACTGAAGAAAAGCTCGCTATCTCTTGCTGCCTGCTTGCAGCCGACCCTTTCTGTAACATAGTCGCAGCATCCCAATGAATAATTTTTGCAATATTTGCCAAATGGGTTATTTGCTCTAATTCTTTTTCCAATTTTAAGTAACTATCTATTTTCGATGACATACAAGAACTCCTAATGTTTGTGTTAAAGATCGAAATATTTGACTAAATCAGCTGATGATAATTTCTTGCGTTCAAGCTCAGACATATCACGAACTATCTTACCATGATACATCATAATAGTTCTATCGCCGTATGCAAGAGCCTGTGACATACTATGAGTAATCATTAAAGCTGTTAGCTTATACCTTTTTACTATTTTATCAGTCAATTGCATAATCTTTTTTGCAATTTTGGGATCAAGAGCTGCTGTATGCTCGTCAAGTAACAAAATTTTTGATCCAAGCAGAGTTGCCATAACCAAACTTAACGCCTGCCTTTGTCCACCAGAAAGAGAGGACACTTTATCAGTCAGCCTGTCCTCTAGCCCGATGCCAATGTCTGATAAGGATTCTTTAAACTTTTCTCTTGATTTTGCATTAAGACTAAGAGCAAGACTTCGCCCGATGCCGCGCCTGGCAGCTAGACTCATATTTTCCTCAATTGTTAAATCAGCAAATGTGCCAATCATCGGATCCTGGAACACACGCGATACCATGCTGGCACGATTTTCTACAGACATAAAGGTGACATCAAGACTATCAATAAACACTTTGCCCTTATTTGGTATAATATTACCGGATAACACATTCATCAATGTAGATTTACCGGCACCATTACCACCAATAATGGTCACAAACTGGCCATCCATTACTTTAAAATCAATATTCTTTAGCACGTGGTTTTCTATCCTGGTACCTTTATTGAAAACTACATTAACTCCTTTTAATTCTATCATACGCTTTTAGCCCTGCTTTTTTTCTTAAATCTCGTGGCAATCATTGTCAGAGCAACCAATAATGCGGTAATTAAATTTAAGTCTGAGGCTTCAAGACCAATATCATGTGCATTAAGCGCAAAAGCGATAGCTATGCGATACAGGATCGAACCAATTGCGCATGTCAGCAAAGCTCCCCATATACGTTCCGGATTTACCAATGCCTCACCAATAATAACAGAAGCCAGACCCACAATAATTGTTCCTGTTCCCATGGAAATATCAGCAAATCCCTGTGATTGAGCAAAAAGCGAACCAGCCAATGCAACAATGCCGTTACTGATGCCAAGTGCTACTATTTTCATAGCACCTACTCTGATGCCATAAGCACTGCTGACTTTAGGATTAATGCCAACTGCTCTTATTGCCAAACCAAATTCAGAAGCAAAGAATCTGGTTAACAACAATATGGTCAAGAGGGTTATAACCAGAATTACCACAATGATAGACCAATTGCCAAAAACCGTAGCAGAATCAATAATCGCTATGTTTGGCCTGCCCATAATACGTAAATTTATTGAGTAAAGAGCAGTCATGGTTAATATTCCTGCAAGCAGACCCAGAATATTCCATCTTACATTCAAATATCCCGTAATAGTTCCAGCAAAGCCGCCGGCCAATATCGCAACAAATGTCGCAAAATATGGATCAAATCCAGCATAAATCATAGCAGAGCTAACAGCTGCTCCAAGAGTAAAACTACCATCTACAGTTAAATCCGGAAAATCTATTATCTTAAAACTTATGTATACTCCAATAGCCACAAGAGAGTAGATTAATCCTATCTCGATTGCACCAAGGAGTTGTAGCTGGTTCATTTATTTCTCACTTTTAGATTTTTTGGAATATCTATACCAAATTCTTCAACTAATTTTCTGTTAATTTTTAATTCTTTTTTTCCAGTATTCTGAATATTCTGTTTTAATATTTTGCCTTCAATGAGGTCTGCGATCATATTGCCCAGATGCTGTCCACTCTTAAAGTAGTTTGCTCCAAGTGCCAATAGAACGCCTCTATTTACCAAAGCCGGATCACTGGCAATCAACGGAGTTCGTGTTGCTCTGCTGATACTTGCAATATTATCAAGAGCAGATACTACTGAGTTATCCTGCGGCAAATAGATCAGATCAACAGCTCCGACCAACTTGTTCATCGCACTTTTAATATCATTCGAACTGGTAATTGAAACCTTTTTAAGTTTAATATTATGGCTTTTTAATATAGCTTCCAAACTTTCTGTTATCTTCACAGAGTTGATTTCTCCCGGATTAGAGATTACTCCAACTATCTGTAGTTTGGGAAAAACCTGCATTGCCAGATCAATTAATTCTTCAATCGGCGGATTGTCAGTCACGCCAATTACATCATCATGGCTCGTCAAATTAGCAGCTCTTGGGTCTGTAACAGCTACAAACGCCAGCGTTACCCCTTTCCCCTTAGCTTTCAGATTTGTCTGAGCAGATGGTGTTGCAATAGCTATCATAAATTTTGGCTTAAATGAAGCATGGTGCTTCGAGATTTGTACACTGTTGCTGATACTCCCTTGTGCATTACCCACAATCAGCTCAGCTCTATCTGGTACTACCTTACGGTCATTTAAAGCTTTATTTAAACCATTATAAGCAGCATCGAGTGATATATGGCTGACAAATTGATTGACTGTTATAAGAATTTTCTCTTCTGCAAAACTGGAATTAATAAAACCCAGCAGCACAAATATAAATCCACCTGTCATTGCGAGAAGGTTATAAGCCGACGAAGCAATCCACTCTTTCCATAAGGATAAAAAAGGCTGTTTATTGATTAAAGCTGTTCTATCTATAACTACCTTTGTATGGACTGCCGCACTACCTTTGGTAGTTCGCAGTGACGGTAGGCAGAATCGCCGTACAGCACCGACCTCTCGCAATGAAATTATTAGAAACAATTTCAGCCTTGCCATAAATACAAACACAAAATCGGTACTACTCATCTTCTTGTCCTACAATATCTGTTTTAATTTCTAGCAACTCACCTGGGACATTTATCCCCATGATATCGGCTGATTTTTGATTAATAAAAATTTGTGCTGCCTCTGGTTTTGCGATAGCAATGTTCCTTTCTCCGGCTAATACTCTTACAAGTAATTTTCCCGCCGTCCTGCCAACTTCATATTGAGTATAGCCAATACACGCCAGCACACCCTGCCTGACCGAATCAGGATCGCTTGAGAATACTGGCAGCTTATGTTTTCTGGACATTTGCACCAGCTTTGGCATTGCCGAAAAAACTGTATTATCAGATGGAATATATATAACATCAACTCTGCCAACAAGTGCAGCCATTGCCTGGCTGATCTGGCTTGAACTTGCCACTTGTGAATCGATATATTCAAAGCCGCCCCCAGCAGCTTTTTTCATTAGCTCGATGGTTTTAACGGAGTTTGCCTCACCCCCATTATAGAGAAACCCTATAATCTTGGCATGTGGTATTAGTTTCTGAATTAATTCAATTTCCTTATCAATCAACGGGTAATCTATAGCACCAGTTATATTCTTTTTAAGGGGTGTAAAATCTGTTGCCAAACCTGCAGCTACCGGATCTGTTACTGAGGAAAACACCAGCGGTATATCCGTTCCACTAATTGCCTTTACAGCAGATTGCGCAGATGGAGTAGAAATCGCCACAATTGCATCTGGAGCTAGTGCTACAAATTGTTTGGCAATAAGTAAAGCATTGGCGATACTGCCTTGTGCATTCTTATCGATAATTTCAAGATTCCGACCAATTTCATAGCCATTTTCTTGCAGCACATCAATCATGCCCTTCTTTGCCCGTTCCAATGAGAGATGCTCAACAATCTCAGTTACGGCAATGACTTTTTTTGCATCAGCGAAAGCCATACTTATATTCAGGAACGAGAAGGTGATAAGTGATAGAACAATCCATGCAAGCAACCAGGAAACGGTTGATATCTGATGATTTATAGCAGTTGCGGTATTTGTTCTATTGGGTTGCATTGTGTTTTCCTATTCTTTCTGTTAATTCTATTTTCAAATAAATGATAAAACATGATAAATCGATAATATGAGCCATAGCCCATAAATCGAGCAAGCCCGAATAGGAAAAAGTTCTTGATCATGTTTAGAATTGATCTCATCTATACAATTTCTAGCAAATTACAATTGGAGGGGAGAATAGCACATATTATGCGTATGGTCAAGCTAGGTAAGAAAAGCTTGATAGTTTATTTAAATGTCGGTTGCTGGTTCCACAAAAATGTCACCACTAACTAATAAACCTTGTAACATTGATTCATCTGTAGGCGACAACAAACCTGAATTGAACACGCCATCAAATACTCGATAAGGAGCTGTATCCTCTTCCACAAGTACACTAGCTGATGTATGAGTTGGCACAGAAACAAGATATTCAACTCCACATATTGTTATTTTTCCTTTTCCAGATATGGGAACACCCACCGAAATTTCATCTTCTACCATCACTTGACGATAAGTTTGCATGGAATCACTCAGGAATTCTAAAACGTGACTATTTGCAGCTAAACTGCTGGCATATTGCCCAAGCTGTTCAAACTGCCCTATATTATCTAGTTTAATATGAGTACAACCAGCTTCTGCTGCCAGATGAGTAAAAAATTCTTCATTAGACTTTCCAAGTTCTACTGTAAATATTTGTAAATTTTCTACCTTATCTCTACTTTGCAATACAGAAGCCGTAACTTCTTTAGAACCTATCTCTCCACTTTTATTATCATGACCATCAGTAAATATTATAACAGCTACACTACTATAATCAGCACTTTCTTGTAGAACCTTGTCAAATTGCTCATACATAGTACCATATAACTTTGTCCTACCACTTGCAGAAAAACCTGCTAAGTGACTATTTAAACTTTGTAATGTATCAGTATCAGAATCAAACGTCTTGCTCCTGGATTTATCATTAAAATCAGTCAGAACTATTGTCCAATTTTCTGTAGATTCTGTAATTTGCTGTAATACTGAGTGTAATTTTTTAACGCAAGTTTTAAGACCACTTTTCATGCTACCACTTACATCAATTACAATATGGAACAAAGCTTTTTTGCTTGTATCAGATTCCGCACCTACGCCTGAAATCTTTGAAAGCATACCACCCTTTTGCGGAATCCCTATTGGACAATATGCTCGCTCTCCATCAGCATCTTCAGGATTAAATATAATTTCACTTGCATGATGTCCAACATATTGCTTTAGCAGATTCAAATCAACAGAGTACATATTATTACCAACCTGGGCAACAACAGGAGCTGTATCAACATTAGATAATTCTGGAATATTATGTTGCAACATTTGTTTAAATACTGCGACATTAAAAACTGTGTCAACTTCTTTATCAACTTGTTTGACAGAAAAAATACTTTTACCAATGTCTTTAATTTCTTCTGCTTCAATATCATCTTCACTATTAATCGGTTCTTGTTCTCCTGCAAGAATTTTTCTAATTTGTTCAGGGTTACTAAAAACCAATTGTACAAACTCATATTCTGCAACTTTTTTCTTTGCACTAGGCATTGAACGTTGTGTATGAGAATTAGAGACCATTGCATAACCTGCATCTTTATAACTATCAAGTCCAAACTCCGACATAGCGTTTTCAGTAAATATATGCTTTAATATCTCACTTGCTGACCAACTAAGAACCTTTGCAAGCGGATGTTCTTGGGATTTGCCTGCATTATCATTTGCTACTGACAGCTGTGGATCTACAAGACTGTCTTTATTACTGGAATTTTCGGAAACAACTAAACAATTATCACCAGAATCAACAGGGGGAATTATCACTGACTCCTGAGATCCTACTTTTTCTCCCATAATAGCATGATAGACAAATTGTACAAAACGCTCTGGCGCCTTCAGTATCTTTTGCATGAATTCCACAGTTTTTTGTGTTGTTTTGAATATGATCATTCTGTTCATTCCGCCGCGCGGAGCTACTTCTTTTACTACTACTGCGTCTTGTACTGGCGTCTCATCAGTACCTACCTTTAAGATAGTATTCATAAAGGCTTCAACCTTGGCCTTTTCTGGTATATTCTTTGACATCTTACAATTACCTCACACCTATTTAAGTTCAAGAAAAATTAGTGTTGCTTATAATTAACCAACGCTAGTTTTTGACCATTGTGTGAAAAAATGTTAAGAAAAAATATAGGGGAAATTCACCTAGGTATAATACCTAGTGGGTATTTTGATCTATACTCAAAACTTGCCAGTAATAACTAAATATGACTATTAAACTGAGCTTATGATCAAATAGAAAAATAGAATAATTATCAACTACTACATGTTCTTGAACTAAGCAAATTTATTTAAAGAAGTTTAGCAATATCACACAGCAGTAACTAATTATTAGTCAATTAGTTTTACCTTTAACTTCTTGCTTTACTTTATCTTTAATAATTTTGTGATAATGCTCTTTGATAGAAGAGAGAGAATACTCACCTTCATATTCAACACCAAGATTTGCAATTTTTTCCAGGTAAAAATTCATCTGCTCCATTTCCTCATCCAGATTTGAAGAAATATCTGACTGTAATGACTTTTCCAATTCTGAAACAGGGTCAAGATGAGACATTATTTCTTTTTTGGTGTTTGTAATGAATGCACGTATTTCCTTAAACCTAGACAAAATTTTAGGAAAATCTTCCGGCTTTGCCACCAAAAAACCAACAATCAGCACTACTATAAGCTCAGATAAGGACATTGTAATTTTCTCAAAAGCGCAAGATAACCATAAGACAATCTCTGGATTTTATGCCAATTTCTTATGCTTGTATTTCGGGTTTTTAGTATCCTCACCAACAATATTAAGCATATAATTATGATAATCTTCGTAATTACCTTCAAACCATGTTGCACTTCCATCTTTATCATAAGATATAATGTGGGTTGCAATTCGATCTAAAAACCAGCGATCGTGACTTATCACAAACACACAACCGGCAAAATCCAATATCGCATCTTCAAGGGCTCTGAGTGTATCAACATCCAAATCATTTGAAGGTTCATCGAGCAGAATAACGTTCGCTCCTCTTTTAAGCAGCTTTGCCAAATGTACCCTGTTGCGCTCACCACCAGATAGCTGACCGACTTTCTTTTGTTGTTGAGCACCTTTGAAGTTAAATGCAGAGCAATATGCTCTACTCTTAACAGATAAATCACCAAGTTCCAGAACCTCCAGCCCCTCAGATATTTCTTCCCACACGTTTTTATTGTCATCTAAATGATCCCTTGACTGATCAACATAGCCAAGCTTTACAGTATCACCAATATTAATACTACCACTATCTGGTTGTATTTTGCCCGTAATCATGTTGAATAAAGTCGACTTACCTGCACCATTTAGCCCAACAATCCCAACGATCGCACCTGGCGGCACTCTGAAGCTGAAATCCTTAAGTAAATCTCGGCCAGCAAATTGTTTGGACAAATTATTTACCTCAACAACCAAATCACCCAATCTTGGTCCGTTTGGAACAATAATCTGCGCTGCGCCGCTACCGGTATCGCGCTTTTTATTAAGCAGTTCCTGGTAAGCATTAATTCTCGCTTTACTCTTTGCCTGGCGACCTTTTTGCGATTGCTGCACCCATTCCAGCTCACGCTTTAACTGCTTTGCACGATCTCCTTCTTCCTTGTCCTCACCGGCCAGCTTTTCCTGCTTTTGCTTCAGCCATGCTGAATAGTTCGAATGCCACGGCACACAAACACCACGGTCAATTTCTAAAATCCACTCAGCTACATTATCCAGAAAGTAACGATCATGAGTAATTGCAACTACGGTTCCTTTATACTCTTTCAAATAATTCTCAAGCCAGGAAACTGATTCTGCATCAAGGTGGTTTGTAGGTTCATCAAGCAAGATCATTCCAGGCTTTTCAAGCAGTAACTTACATAAAGCTACTCTTCTTTTCTCACCACCGGAAATTTTTGTAACATCTGCATCTTTGGCAGGACAACGCAGGGCATGCATTGCAATTTCAATCTCTCTCTCCATACTCCATCCATCACAAGCGTCAATCTGTTCCTGTAGCTCAGCTTGTCTGCCAAGCAAATCATTCATCTCATCATCAGTCATTTCTTCAGCAAAATTGCTACTTACTTCATTAAACTCATCGATCAAAGCTTTTTTTTCTGCTAAACCATCCATGATATTTTCAAATACATTCTTTGTAGTATCCAAATGCGGCTCCTGAGGTAAATAACCCACCTTCACGCCTTCTGCTATAAAGGCCTCCCCTTCATATTCCTTATCAAGACCCGCCATGATCTTCATCAATGTCGACTTACCAGCCCCATTATGACCGATTATACCGATTTTTGCGCCAGGCAAAAAAGACAGCCAGGTTTCTTTAAGTATTTCCTTACCATTAATAGCCTTACTCAAGCCCTTCATCACATATACATACTGATATGACATTAAGTTTTCCCATATATTAGTTATTTTAAATCTTCATGCCGGATTTTGCCCAATCCTGATTAAATTGCTTCAGCCCCTTGTCAGTTAGGGGATGCGCAAGAAGCTGTGACATGATTTTCGCAGGAATAGTTGCAACATCTGCTCCACATAAAGCAGCCTGCTCTAAATGCTCAACTGTACGAATAGAAGCTGCAAGTATCCTGGTTTCGAATTTATAATTATCATAAATTTCGCGAATTTCAGCGATTAACCCCATACCATCTTCACCTATATCATCCAACCTTCCAATAAAAGGAGAAATATAAGCAGCCCCGGCTTTTGCAGCAAGCAACGCCTGGCTAGCTGAAAAACATAGAGTCATATTTACTTTACACTTTTTGTTGGAGAAATATTTGCAGGCTTTCAGCCCATCCCAGGTAACCGGCAACTTGACTACTATATTTGTGGCAATCTCAACTATTCTGTTCCCTTCTTTTATCATAGCTTCAAAGTCATTAGAGGCAACTTCAATACTTACATCACCTTTCACCAGACTGCATATATTACTCACAGTTTCATAAAAATCAGTTTTAGCCGACGCTATCAACGATGGATTAGTAGTTACACCATCAACGATTCCAAAAGCATCATATTTTTTGATTTCCAAACTATCGACGCTATCTAAAAATAATTCCATAATTTAATTGAGTTTGGTTAAAATTGAATCTAATTCTTCCAAGTCACTGTAATGGAATGATATCTTACCTCCATTCCAGGAATTTTCAACAACAACTTTAACACCAAATTTTTCACTCAAAGACTGACCCAACATCACTAAATCTGTATCTAGTACCTTTTCTTTCTCCCCACGCGCCTCGGTATTACGCAATTTTTTACGTTTATTACCAGCTAATTCTTCAGCTTGACGAACGTTTAAATCATTAGCAACAATCTTCGCAGCTAATTCTTCAGCATTCTCCAAACCTATCAAACATCTGGCATGCCCCATGCTGAGCTGACCATCATTAATCATCGTTTTAATGGAATCAGGAAGTTGATTCAAACGCAGCAAGTTTGCCACGTGACTTCTACTCTTACCAACAGCAACTGCAAGTTCGTTGTGAGAATACCCATATCCTTGTACTAACTGCTGAAAACCTTCCGCTTCTTCAATTGCGGTTAATTCCTGGCGCTGAACATTTTCAATCAATGCAATTTCCAGAATTTCCTTGTCATTTAAATCCTTGATTATTACCGGCACTTCTCTTAATCCAGCAATTTTACAAGCTCTAAATCTACGCTCTCCCGCTACAATCTGATATTTTCCTAAAGTTTCTTTATTAACAATAATTGGCTGCACCAAACCATGGCTGACTATCGAATCCGCCATTTCTTTAATTTTTTCCTCATCAAAATGCTTTCTCGGCTGATCCTTATTCGCCTCAATTAAATCAATATTTAAGCTATTGCCGGCTTGCATGATTTCGATGGGGGTTATCTCCTCTTTTAACAACGAGGACAAACCTCTGCCAAGAACTTTGTTTCTCATAATAATTCCTATTTGTTTTTTATGCCTGCCTTAAGTGATTTACGCCACGCTTTTTTCTTTTGCCATTATTTCTTTCGCTAAACTAATATATGCCTGCGATCCTGGGCATTTATAATCATATATAATAACCGCCTTTCCATGAGATGGAGCTTCAGAAACCCTAACGTTCCGGGGAATGGTTGTACTATATACCATACTGCCCAAACAGGAGCGAACATCTCTTTCCACCTGCTCGGTAAGGCGATTTCTATTATCATACATGGTAAACAAAATTCCTCCAATCTTAATTTTGGGGTTTAATTTCTTTTCAACTATCTCAATTGTTTTAAGCAGATGGCTTAAACCCTCCAGCGAATAAAAATCGCACAACATCGGTATAATCACTTCATTACTAGCAACAAGCGCATTAAGCGTTAAAAGATTTAGCGAGGGAGGACAGTCGATTACAATATAATCGTATCTGTCTTGCAGAGATGACAGAAGTTCTTTTAGAATTAATTCATGATTATCCTTGTCAAGAAGCTGCATTTCAGCAACCGCTAAATTGGTATTCGAAGTTATAATCGATAAATTAGGTATGTCAGTGTGATAAATTGCTTTTTCAATAGACGCTAACCCACAAAACAGATGATACGAAGTTATTTTTCGTTGATCTTGCATAATGCCAAGGCCACTACTACTATTGCCCTGAGAATCAATGTCAATCAATAGCACTTTCTTATCCATAACTGCAAATATCGTAGCCAAATTTACAGCGGTCGTCGTTTTTCCGACACCACCTTTCTGGTTTACAATAGATACGATTTTTGTGCTCATATAATATGCGCCACATTTATGATTTCTAAAATTTTGCCCTGATTAGACGTGATGCTATCATGAACCCTGGCATTAAACAACCAATGTTTCTTAGCTTCTAATATTTCTCTTTTATACGACTCACCCTTATGCAACAAATATTTATCTGCAATTTCAATATTTCTACCAAGTTTAAATATCTTATCAAGGTCAGCAAAAGCACGTGAGGTTACTATATCACATTTCAAATCAACGATATTCTCCACCCTATCATTAATAATTTCAACTTTACCTGAAGAACATTTGGAAGCTTGCAATAAAAACGCCGCTTTTCTTGAATCACTTTCAACTAAAGTTACTTTTTGAATACCACATACGGATAGGATGATACCAGGAAATCCCGCCCCAGAACCAATATCTATAATTGATATATCCTTATCCTCAATAAACTTGAGAAGCTGTAGAGAGTCCAATATATGTCGCTGCAAAATTTGGTGAGTACTCTTAGGGGAAACCAGATTTATAGTGCTATTCCACTTCAATAAAAGATCATGATATTCTATTAATTTCTGGTAAACTTCACGTGAAACAAAACTTTCTACTTCATTCATCTTTGAGAATATTTTGTTTTAAGATAAATAATAATAGCCGTCAACGCAGCTGGAGTAACTCCTGAAATTCTTCTCGCTGCCCCTATTGTTGCCGGTCTATTAAAAGAAAGCTTCTCTTTAATCTCTGACGATAAACTATGAATGAACGAGTAATCAACATCCTCTGGAATCGTATAACTCTCTTCTTCATTGAATAATTTGATATCCAGATTCTGTCTCTTAAGATACGAAGAATATTTAGATTCAATCTGTAAATATTTTAAACTAGGCTGGTCTAATTTTATTAGGTCTACAAATATCTCTTTGGTTTTCGCTATGCCAAAATTAGGCAGCCCAATCAACTGATAAGCAGACTTCCTGGAACCATCTTGCGATACAGCAATACCGAATTTTGCAAGCTCACTTGTAGTAATTCTCATAGATAATAAGGCCTTCTTTGTGTATTTTATAGTTCGTAATTTACTTCTAAAAAGCTTTGCTCTTTCTGGAGAAACAACACACACATCAATAGCCTTTTGAGTGAGCCTTAAATCAGCATTATCAGCCCTAAGGGACAATCTATATTCCGACCTTGAAGTAAACATCCTGTATGGCTCTGATGTTCCAAAATTAATAAGATCATCTATCATAACCCCTATATAAGCATCAGCCCTGGTGAGAACAAACTCCGGTTTGTTTTGGCACGCCAACGCAGCATTTATTCCTGAAATCACACCTTGAGCCCCAGCTTCTTCATATCCGGTTGTGCCGTTTATTTGGCCTGCAAGATAAAAGCCTTTAACTTTTTTTGTTTCCAAGGTTGTTTTTAACTCTCTTGGATCAACGTAATCATATTCTATCGCATAGCCTGGCCTTACAATCTTTACATTTTCCAGACCGGGAATAGTCTTAATCCATTGCTCCTGTATATCTTCTGGAAGAGAAGTGGAAATTCCATTTGGATAAATAGTCGAATCATTTAACCCCTCTGGCTCCAAAAATATTTGATGACTAATCTTGTTACTAAATCTAACCACTTTATCTTCAATTGAAGGGCAATATCTTGGCCCCACGCCCTTTATCTGACCGGAATACATGGCTGATTTATCTAGGTTAGCTCGAATTATGTCATGTGTTTTTTCAGTTGTATTAGTGATATAACAATCTATTTGTGGTACTTCCACTCGCATCGTCATCTCGGAAAATGGCCTAGGAATCGCATCGCCAGGCTGGCGCTCTATTTTCGAATAATCAATTGTATCTCCATCTATTCTAGGAGGAGTTCCAGTCTTTAATCTGCCTATCCTAAAACCCAGACTTTCAAGAGTTTTAGATAAACCATAAGATGGAGATTCTCCAACTCTCCCAGCAGGAATTTTCTTTTGGCCAATATGTATCAAACCAGATAAGAACGTACCTGTAGTAAGAATCACTTTACTACATATTATCTCCTGATTATTTTTCGTAATAATTGCTTGAACTTCATTGTTCTTGATACGAACATCTTCAACAGAATCATATAGTACCGTTAGGTTAGAATAATTCGAAATTTCTTCAAACATCGCACGCCTGTACAACCCTCGATCAGCCTGAGTACGGGGTCCCCACACAGCCGGTCCCTTACTTTCATTCAACGTTTTATAATGTATACCGGCCTTGTCTATTACTCTAGCCATAAGTCCGTCCAAAGCATCGATTTCTTTAACAAGAATACCTTTAGCAACCCCTCCAATTGCTGGATTGCATGACATTTCTCCTAAATTTTCCGGCTTCAGAGTAATAAGGAGAGTATCGACACCAGTTCTAGCTGAAGCCGTCGCCGCTTCACAACCAGCGTGTCCACCACCTATTACTATTACACTATACTCTTTTTTCACGTGAAACAGCTACCCCACTATTTCCTCTTGTGAGAAGAAGAAGCTTATTTCCCTCTTAGCACTTTCTGAACTATCTGAACCATGAATACTGTTCGCCTCAATATCTTTAGCAAAATCTTTTCTGATAGTTCCGGGATTAGCCTCAGATGGGTTTGTTGCCCCCATTACTTCTCTGTTTTTTGCAATTGCACCATCTCCTTTTAGCACCTGTAATACGACTGGAGCAGATGTCATGTATTCTATCAAGCTATTAAAGAACGGTCTTTCTTTATGTTCAGCATAAAATTCTTTTGCTTGATCATCCGTTAGTTTTATCATTTTTTGAGCCACGATTTGCAAACCTGCACTCTCAAGGTATGAATTAATTTTGCCGGTTAAATTTCTTTCAGTGGCATCTGGCTTGATAATAGAGAATGTGTATTCTACAGTCATAAATAAACCTTTGTTAATTTTTGTTAAGTGCATTAGTTATAGGGATTTTACAGCTTTGTAGCAAGTAATTTTTAACGATGGTTCTTCTTCCATATAGTCGAACCATCGCTCTTATCTTCGATGGCAATCCCCATATCTGAAAGCTCAGACCTTATACTATCAGCTAATTCCCAATTTTTTGCTTGCTTTGCTACGGTTCTTTTAGCTATCAGTACATCGATTTGTTCTAAATTATCAACCGATTGAAACCATTCCTGAGCTGAACTGTTCATTAGTCCAAGAAAACGCGCACACGTTAACATGTTACTAGCTGACTCAATTTTCTGAGCATCATCTGTTAATATGTATACTTGTTTGGCAAAATCATTAGTAATTTTTATTGCATTATGAGTGTTTAAATCTTCCAATAAAGCTCCAATGAAAGCATTTGGTAGATCGTCTTTAACACTCAATTTATTTTCCTGTATATTTTCAATAGCTCTATACCAATATGATATCAAACCATTGGCATCTGCCATGGCCTTTTCATTATAGTCTATTGGCTTGCGGTAATGGTTGCTTAACAGGAATAATCTTGCTACTTCTCCCTGCACCCCTTGATGGATCAAGTCTTGCACAGTCACAAAATTCTTCAATGATTTACTCATTTTTTCATGGTTTACAGTCAAGAATCCGTTGTGTACCCATGTTTTAGCAAATTCAGAATTAGGAAATGCGGAGCGGCTTTGCGCCATTTCATTAGTATGGTGTGGAAATATTAGGTCCACACCTCCACCATGTATATCAAATGTTTCTCCAAGATATTTGTGGCTCATGGCCGAACATTCTATATGCCAACCTGGCCTCCCTACTCCAAATGGACTATTAAATTTAACTGACTCATCATCATCTACTAAAGAGGGCTTCCATAAGACAAAATCACCGGGATTTTTCTTATCCTGACTGTTTTCCATGCGAACCCCACAGAACATATCATCGAAAGAACGCCCCGAAAGCTCTGTGTAGTTATCAGCTTTTTTAATATCAAAATAAACGTGATCATTTACCTGATATGCTATGCGCTTTGAAAGTAGTCTGCTGATAATATCAATCATTTCTTCCACATGATCGGTTGCTTTTGGTTCAAAAGTAGGCCTTAAACATCCTAAATAATTCATGTCTTTATGGAAATATTCTGTAGTTTTTTGTGTAAGATCAGAAATAGCTACACCGTCCTGCGCAGCCTTAGTAATGATTTTATCATCAATATCTGTTATATTTCTGACATATCGTACTTGCTTTTGTCCGTATATTTTTATTAAAATACGATATAGCATGTCGTATACAACCACTGATCTGGCATTACCTATATGTGGATGATCGTAAACTGTCGGTCCACAAACGTACATTTTAACCAAATTGGTGTCTATTGGGACAAAAATCTCTCTTTTTCTTGTAAGAGAGTTAAATAATGTTAACTTCATAATGGATAGTAGGGTTTCTAAATAAATTTTTATTGCAAGACATTCTACATTATTAATGACGTTTAGTACAAGAAACTTTAGTCAATCTTTCAATCAAGGAATTAAATTGATTTATGAACGAATCGTCAGATGAAAAATAGATATGTTAGAACAAAAAGTTGCTGTACAAATGGTCGCTTTTAGCGTAATAATTATCGTGGTGATTCTAGCACTTGTATCTTTTATACGTGTATATTCCAGCAAAAAGGAACAAATATTAAAGGATATGAGTACTGAGGCAACTCTACTTGAGACTGTTATTACAGATCATCTCAACTATTCAAGATACTTCATTAACATAATTGGTAGAAACATACAGAGAAACCTTAAAAATCTTGATTATATTTATAATATTTTAAAAGAGCATTTTACTTCACAAATCTTCAATATGCTTTTTGGATGGAGAAAATATAGCTGAATAGAAAATAATTTCCTGGAAGTGGTAACAAGTAACACAAGGGATTATGTCTACGCCCCAATATGCTGGCTTTGTTAAAGAAATTCCAGGAGATACAAAAATAAATAATGCGAGCCGGAAAAATAAAACAGAAATAAAAATTATGGATCAAGGAACTGGTATGAGTGAGCAGGATATCCCCATTGCTCCTAGCACTTACGGAACAATACACAATATAGACTATAATTCCACAGGGTTATACGGCCTGGGATTACCTATTGTAAAAATGCTGCTGGACGTTCACGATGCCGAGCCATTTATTGAAAGTTTAGAAGGTAAGGGTACGACAGTCACAATTGTTTTTCCTGCATATAAAATAATTTATAATAAGAATTAACTATGGAACACGATAAAGAAAAATTCTTAAAAAAAATTGGACAAATCCCGCTTTCTTTGCCCTTATTCATCTCACTTGTGTGCATTTATGGTTTTATCCTGCTTTATTCTGCAGCGGGAGGAAGTATTGAACCGTGGGCATCTAAACAAATTGTTATTTTTTGTATGTTTATGCCTATATCAATATTAATTGCTATGCTGGATTTGCGGTTAATTTATCGTTTCTCATATTTACTTTACATATTTACGCTAGTACTACTGGTAATAGTAGAATTCACCGGTAAATCTGCGATGGGAGCTACACGTTGGATTAATTTTGGTATTTTCACCGTGCAACCATCTGAACTCGTAAAAATAGCTGTAGTTCTGATGCTTGCTAAATACTTTCATGAAAGTGCTAAGTACAATTTGAATGGATATGGCATATTCTTTCCAATAATTGCTTCCATTATGCCAATAGCACTTGTAATAAAACAACCCGATTTAGGTACTGGTATTATCACAATGATTGTGGTAATTGTTATGTTTTTTGTTGCGGGGATCAAATGGATTTATTTTGTAGTTTCCGGTCTTCTGGGACTTACTGCAATGCCATTGGCATGGTTAATGATGCATAACTATCAACGCAATAGAATCCTAACTTTTTTAGACCCGGAAAGAGACCCTTTAGGTGCAGGATATAATATTATACAATCGAAGATAGCCATTGGCTCTGGTGGCTTGTTCGGCAAGGGGTTGTTGAGCGGCACACAAAGCCAGCTGAATTTTCTGCCCGAACACCAAACAGATTTTATTTTTGCATTCCTGACAGAAGAACTTGGCTTTGTTGGAGGATTTATTTTACTAATTTTATATTCAATGTTACTAGTAAGCTCGTTATCGGTAGCAATTAACTGCCAATCAGAATTTGCAAAGCTTATGACTGTAGGTATTACGACATTATTCTTCAGTCATGTGTTTATAAACATTGCTATGGTCATGGGTTTATTGCCAGTAGTAGGTGTACCCTTGCCTCTTGTTTCTTATGGAAGAACGATGATGGTATCAATGCTAGTTGGCTTTGGTTTAATTATGAATGCTGCTGTGAATCAGCGCAGTAATGTTTGATTATATGTTTAAAATCATATCGAAATTTCTAGCAATCACTTTAGCAGCACTCTATATGAGTATACTGTTTATATTGCCATTCGAATGGCATAAAATTGGACTCCATAGTGAGATATTTCCAGCATTTGATCTAATTATCATTTATTATTTGAGTACATATAAAAAAATGCACTACTGGCATTTATTTATCGCTGGAATGCTAATTGACCAGCTGTATAACCTCCCTATAGGTATTAGCCCACTAGCATTCATATTTGCTAATCTTGGACTGCGAACCATTGGTAAGTGGTTTTTACTTAGAGACTATTTAACTAATTTAACCGTATTTTGTATCTATAGTATGTTTATTACTCTATCTAGATACTTGCTCGTTACAATTGATAGCACGCACCATATTGAAGGCTTTTCTTTGCTTTTCTACTTTCTGACTACAATTTTCTCTTATCCTATTATTTGCGTCCTCATAGAAAAGCCAATTAAAATACTTGGTAACTATGCTAGATAAAAATACCATAAACAAACAGGTAATGACTAGGCGAACTTTCGCAATCGGTGCTGGAAAATTTGGTCTATTATTCCTGCTTGCAGGTAGAATGTTCTATATGCAATTTATTAAGAAAGATGATTATAGAACTCTTTCAGACAAGAATCGGATTAAAATGATGGTCATTAATCCGACTAGAGGAGAAATTTTTGATGTAAATAAGAAATTAATTGCAAAAAATAATAGCTGTTTCAGATTACTTCTGGATAAAAATGGTAACACTAAATTTTTACTTGAAGTAGAGCTTATTGCAGAAATTCTTGAACTCGATAATGAGCAAATCAAAGAAATACAAAAAAGAGTACGAAGAGGAGGGCGACGCATACCTGCGATCATTATTGACTGCCTTGACTGGCAACAGATAGCAGTTATTGAGGAAAGACACTCAGAACTGAAATCAATTTTTGTAGATACAGGTTTTGAAAGATACTACCCAGCAGGAATCTCTACAGCACATCTTCTTGGTTATTTAGGTAGACCAAGAAAAAAAGATGACTTATCACCAAATTTTATCGATGAGAATTTCAAAGTTGGTAAAAATGGTATAGAACGTTACTACCAAGATGCGCTGTGCGGTAAATTTGGATATAAACGAATTGAAGTAAATGCTCACGGTAAATATGTTAGGGAATTAACCCACAACGCTAGTGTTACCGGTAATGATTTACACTTGAATATAGATTCAGATCTACAAAAAAAAATATTGCCTTACCTAAACCCCAAAGGAAGCAGTGCGATTGTGATGGACTGCACGCATGGTGGCATATTAATTTGTAATTCAGCACCGACTTACGATCCGAATCAATTTAATAACCTCTCTGCGAAATATTGGAATAACTTAATCGATAACCCATACAAGCCTTTAATTGATAAAACTGTTAAAAGCCTTTATCCTCCAGGTTCGATTTTTAAAATTATTACAGTACTGGCCGCACTTGAAGCTGGAATCAATCCTAATGATAAAATTATTTGTACGGGTGGGCCGGTACTTGGCGGTAATCGCTTCAGATGTGCAAGAAGCCGTGGTCATGGCGCACTTAGTATGATAGACGCAATGCAATATTCCTGCAATAGCTATATATATGGAATTGCCAGGCAAATAGGAGCTGATAAAATTATTGAAGTAGCAAAAAAATTCGGTTTCGGTCAACGTACCAATATTGACTTATCGGGAGAATTATCCGGTTTTGTTCCATCAAGGAGCTGGAAAAAAGAGAATTATGGCAGCAGATGGAGCTTGGGAGACACTTTAAACCTTTCTATTGGCCAAGGCTTTTTACTTTCAACACCGATGCAGCTAGTACGCATGATTGCAGCAATTGCCAGTGATGGAAAGCTATTTACACCGAGAATGGCGATAGGAGAGGCTAAATATAGTCAAATAGATATAAGAAAGGAACATCTGGATATTATAAAAGCAGCCCTCTACCACACTATAAATAGCCCTGGAGGTACCGGTTATTTGAGTCGTATACATTATAAATCAATGCGTATGGCTGGCAAAACCGGTACGGCGCAAGTACAGGCAAAAAAGAATGCCTCTGATAATTTAAGCAGAGAAAACATAGATTGGAATAGTCGTAATCACGCTATTTTCTCGGGATATGCACCATTTAACGATCCAAAATTTGCAATTTCAGTTTATTACGATCATGGCGGAGGAGGGGGTAGAGCCGCCGCACCAATTGCAAAAAAGATTATGCAGGATGTATTATCGAAATATTTGTAAGTAATATTCATAATATATAAAGAACTTAACGCTACACTTAAGACAAGATTTAATTATTCCAAAATCCAGGTCACGTACATTAATTTACAGCAATTCTTGTGATTACTATCTAATCCACTATGTACGATCTTAATATATTGCTTGCTGTATTACTTGTAAACGATCATAATAAACGTGATCTGTTAATGCTTTGGATACTTTAAACACAAATTTAGTATAAGCTTTGCTTTCCTAAATTCGTAAAAACTAATCTTCAATTATATATTTTGAAGCCAGGCTCAAGAGCCGCCTCTTGACTGATTTCTTCAACTTTTATCAGTATTTAAATAACTTCTGTTATCCAAAACTGACGTTTTAACACCGTCTATTATTACCTATTTCTCAATATACAACTAGCTCATAACACCACTAATTGATTAACTAATAATAAAAAAGTCGGTGCACTTTTATAAAATACACCGACTTATCATTTTTACGTACGTATAAGTAATAACTTATTTAATAGCTGTTACACCTCTACGATTTTTTTGCCAGGCATTCTCATTATTACCAACAACTGCCGGTCTTTCTTTACCATAAGAGATCGTATCTATGCGACTTGCATCAATACCATGCTTAGCAAGGTATGTACTAATTGAGTAAGCTCTACGCTCACCTAAAGCAATATTGTACTCTCTTGTTCCTCTTTCGTCACAATGACCTTCAACAGTAATGCTGAATAGTTTGTACTCACCGAGCCATTTAGCTTGACGCATCAAAGTCTTTTGTGCCTCTGATGAAAGATCTGAACTATTTAGACTAAAAAATACTCTATCGCCTATCTGTCTTTCAAATTCTACGATATGCCTGTCATTGCCACCGCATCTGCCGGTAAGAGTATTACAACCGGACAATAGGATAATAGCCGCAAATGCTACTGCAATTTTTTTTAACATAATCAAAATCTCCATTATATAAAATTAACAGCTAAAATCGCCATTACCCTATTGATTACTCTTCAAGAATAACACTTATCTAATAGCTGTTACACCTCTACGATTTTTTTGCCATGCATCCTTATTGTTACCAACGACTGCCGGCCTTTCTTTACCATAAGAAATTGTGTCTATACGGCTTGAATTAATACCATGCTTAACAAGGAATTTCTTAACTGAGTTAGCTCTACGCTCACCTAAAGCAATATTGTACTCTCTTGTTCCTCTTTCGTCACAATGACCTTCAACAGTAAGGCTGAATAGTTTGTGCTCACCGAGCCACTTAGCCTGACGCATTAAAGTATTCTGTGCCTCTGATGAAAGATTTGAACTATTTAGACTAAAAAACACTTTTGCGCCTATCTGTCTTTCAAATTCTATAATATGCTTATTATTGTCACCATATTTACCGGTAGAAGCGTTACAACCGGACAATAAGACAACAGCTACGAACGCTACTGCAATTTTTCTTAACATAATCAAAATCTCCATTATATAAATTAAACAACCAAATCACTATTACCCCGAATCATTAAATTACTCTTCGAGAATAACATGCCTTAATTGTATATCAGCTCTGCCGGTTTTAAAACTCATATTATAAATATTTCTGGGCGCATGGAATAGTTAATGTGACATAAATATCAATAAATGTTTACAAATATCAGGGCAGGCTTCGCTTTTTCCCTTACATAATTATATAGTGGTGCCGCTAGGAAGAATTGAACTTCCGACCTCATCATTACCAATGATGTGCTCTACCACTGAGCTATAGCGGCCTAATTGACGTTGCTATGTCGCCTCGTTGCTTAAAACACAGAAACACTATAAATGACTAGTATTTAGAATAAATATTTGTTCTAATATGTCAGCATTATTAACATAATACGTGCTATAGATAAAGGAAAAATTAGACTATATGACAGAGAATAAACAAAAGCTCCCCGTTAAGTCTGAAGAGAAGATTAATAAGTTGTCCTCAGCACTGCGAAAGAATTTGCAGCGTCGCAAAGTAGCAAAGAAGAATGCTGATAAGATTACGGACTAGAGTATTTTATGATTTAGTACAAATGAAGTGAGTGAGTTGAGGCTTCTGGATAATGTGTACATTCCCTAACTGCTTTTTCATTATCCTTATATCAGCACAATTTTATGTTCGTTTTTAGGTATCACTAACAAGTTTTGATAATAGATCAAAATATCCCTAGGCAAGCTCTTAAGTAAAATTCCCTGATATTATTTATCCAATAATATTTTATATCTATGTAAATTGTTAAATTTCTGAATACATAATTGGTTAATTTGGCTTTGTTGCAAAGTTTTATGATAAATTATGCTATCGATGAAAAAGTAAGAGAGGTTGCTACTTATGTGTACCGATGTTGAAAATACCCATATCTTTCTTTTCAATTCTCATGCATTATTCGGATTAAGTTATTATGGTGGTGAAAGATCAGGATCATCATTAAGATCATTCTCATCACTACTTTCGCTATCTTTTTCAAATTCTTCATAATCATCAGAATGATCATGCGATTCTGATTTTACGTATTCCACCCAGTTTTCTGAATCGCTACTCTCAAAATTATCATCATTTGATATTGTTTTCACCCAGTCATCTGTATCATCACCAGCTATTTCATCGTTTAAAGCAGGTTGATCATTATGAGACTCACGCTGATGAGAATTCTCCTTAGACCCATGGCCATGAGAGCCTTTTGGTCCCGATGAACCCGATGAACCTGACGAGCCCGATGAACCTGACGGACCTGACGGACCTGACGGACCTG
>CAJQOD010000025.1 GCA_905479865.1 uncultured Rickettsiaceae bacterium
AAACGCTGCAAAAAAATGGACAATGCCGATCAAAAATTGGCCACTTGCGTTGAATCAGTTTGAGATTTTATGTGGTGATTTTAAGCAGGAATTATTGGAGCATAAATTTTAGCACTTACACAAAAAAACTGATTGACTCGATTGACTCTTTTTCGCACGCATAAATATATATAGCGTTTGGATAAAGCCTTTGATCCACCGGGCTCGTTGTGCTATCCAGGTTTCCATATTAGTCGGCGCTTCTTCCATGGTTGTTGAATCGATCAGATGCACTTTATATCCATTAAGATAGAGCCTGATTCCAAGGTCTGCGTCTTCAGTAACATTATATGCATCCCAATATCCAACTTTTTTTAATTTATCTATTTTAAAATGATTGCTGGTACCGCCGAGCGTAACTGGAAGATCAAGTAAACTTAAGCCTTTGAGCAGATATTCAAACCATACGCTATATTCGATGCTAAAAAACCTGGTTAAAAGGTTTTCCTGCGCATTATAGAAATTTAATTTTGCTTGCACACATGCAAAATGTTCCGGTAGTGTATTAAAAGCGTGTAGAGCTTTGAGCAGTTGGTCGGGGTCTGGTCTGTCTTCTGCATCATAGATTGTCAGGAATTCTCCTCTGACGTATGCCATGGCATAATTGAGGGCTTTGGGTTTTGTTCTTGGAAGACTATAAGGCACTTTGATTATATGAATATATGAAGGTAAGCTTAACACTTTTATTGCCTTCATGGTAAGTAAGTCATCTGCTTCAATTATGAACTTCACATCCAGCCTGTCTTTTGGGTAATTCAGGTTCTTTATGGCTTGCAGGATGGACTGTACCTTTAGTTCTTCCTTGTATAAGGGTATTAGCACCGAATATATGGGCATGTCATCGTTAATTGAAGCAATGGAGGATTTTTTTGCGCCTACTAGGCTGCGTTTGAATAATATTGCTTTGAGAAAGTTTTGTAATAGATAAGCAAAATTATTTATCATACTAAATACGTTAAAAAAGAGGATAAGAGTAGAAAAGAAAATCACAGCAGAACCAGTTATCATTTGTGTGTAGTTGATATTTTTTGCAGAAGCATTTGGCGAGATTGATCCCAAATGATTAATAGCCCAATAGGTATTTGATTGAGAAAATTCTCTTTCAAGTATTTTCAGTAAATCCTGATGTTTTACAAGGTAGATTTTAATATCGTTTTTTGTATCCAGCTTTTTTTCTTTAATAACAGAAAGATTGTTAACTGCGTAGCTTTCAATCCCTTCGGTATTTTTGAATATAAAATAGCCTTCTTTAAAATATTCATTTATTTTTTCGTAATGTAATGCTGTAACATTTTCTGTCATAGCATTAATGCAAGGTATATGATAGTTCTTAATCAAAGCATTGACAACGAACTCATTATCTAAAAAATCCTCTTTTTCTAGAAATTCAAAAATACAAATATTGTTTTCGGCTTTTAGAGAAATTTCCTGTTCTGTGGATAACGAAGCAACATTAATGGTAGTCAGGTGTAATAAATATTGTCTAATATTGGCTATAGATCGAACCATAAGGAAAAAATCGGACCGGAAATTGTATATAAATGATCTGCCATACTTCCCTTCCAAAAATATCCAATCTGAACGGTGAAATTTTGCACCCTTAAGTTATCAAAATAAAATTCTTTTGCAACTGAAATTTGATCATAAACTGTGCTAGTATATAGAAAATTTGTAAACTTGGTTCTTTCATACTCAGTGTAGTTGCTAAATATCACACCATTTGTAAATTCTATTCCCTCAAGCATAGAAGCCGTGTATCCCACTTTGTTACTTGCTTCTTTACGAAAATATTTGCGGGCGGCGATCCCTAATTCATAGAATGTTGCGTATTTCCTTGTTTCATTTATATTGGAATATCCTATCAGCAGTGTCATGTCTAAATTGTGCCAGCAATTATTGTTGCTATATGTTGTATAGTGAAATAAAGGTTGCAGAGTAACTACTAAATTATCATTACTAAACAGTTTATATTTATAGAAAATATCAAGGTCTTTGCCTGTTTTCGTTGCTTGATGACTGGCTCTATTATTTATTTCAGCGAACTTGTCTGTTTTATAACCTAGTTTAAGACCAAAGCTTTGAATGTCGGTGGCTCCATATTCAACTTCAAAATATGCCATTTTATCGTCACTAAAGGCGGAAATTGTTTTTGCATCTTTTTCAAGATTCTGTATATCCATATCCAACTTCTCAATATCCCTTATTTCAGAATTTAATAACTCCCTGTTCTGATTTTCAGCAAATTTTCTGATAGTATTTTTTTCGGTGTCAAGGGTGTAAATGGCATTTTGAATCTGCACAAAAATTTTCGATCTCTCATCTCGCTTCTTTTGAGAGGTTTTGTCAATAACGGCAAAAGATGCCAAGTATTTATAACTGCCAGGTTCTGGTAGCCAGGCACTAGCATAAGAGCTTGGACGGTATATGAAAATAACGCTAAGTAAAATTATGGAACTTGTGACTAGATATTTTCTTTTAACCATAGGAATGTTCTTTTAAACCAGCCGCTATCTTCATCACGATCAGATCCAAATGAATTTTTTTGATATCTAAGGGACTTTGACTTCACCATACCAATTACACTTGAATACATATAAGGATTATAGTTTTCAGCGAAGCCCGGGATCATTTCCGGTTTTGCGATGCGTATTCGTTTCTGAAAAATTTCAGCAGCCAGGTTTTTTATTCCCGGTAATGCAGCACCTCCTCCAGTGATTACTATGCGGCGTGCAAGCAGATGATCCATAGATATATGATCACATTGTTTTTTGATTTTTAAGAAAATTTCGTTGATCCTGGGATATATAATTTCTGCTAGTTGCTTA
The DNA here is from genome assembly GCA_905479865.1 of uncultured Rickettsiaceae bacterium. Lineage (GTDB taxonomy): Bacteria > Pseudomonadota > Alphaproteobacteria > Rickettsiales > Rickettsiaceae > Megaera_A. Next base: position 2,865 of record CAJQOD010000025.1, read on the forward strand.
GTGGTGATTGATAAATCTGAATTATAATTATTATCTGCTTCAAATTCATCAAGTTTTATTGTTGCATCCTTAACTAAAAGACCGGAATTTGCGTTGCCGTAAAGGATTTTTACTTTATCTGCGGCACTTAAGCTGATAGAAAATACTTTAGCAATGTCGGTTGTGATATGCATACTGCCAATGGGTATATGGCTGGTATACATAATTTTGTTATCAAGGAATATTCCAAAACTTGTTGTGTGGCTGCCAATGTCGACGATTATTGAGCCTAATGCTTTTTCATCGTCACTTAAGCACGCAATGCCTGAAGAATAAATGGAAACTATTATGTCGCTGACTTCAACATGGCATTTTGCAAGGCATCTGGTCAGGTTCATCAACATCAGGGAATCTGCAGATATTATATGCAATTGACAGGTAAGCTCCCTGGCATACATCCCGACAGGATTTTCTACAGCCTGGTTATCATCTATAATAAATTCCATAGGAAAATGGTGAATTATTTCCTGGTCTTTAATTTTAAAATCGGAAAGAGCTTTGTTAATAAGTTTTTTGACGTCTTGTCTGGAAATCGGTTGATTCCCCAGTTTGATTTTGTGGCTTATATAGTATGATTTTACTCCGACTCCAGAGAGTGATATCGCAACTTCTTTTATACTTTTATCGCATTCTTTCTCGAGCGCATAAATTGCCCCGATTATACTATTTTCTGCCAATTCCATATTGGTGATAGTGCCGGATTTAAAGCCCCCTGAATATTGTAATATTTGAGAATTGATCCTGGTTTCGCCCTGTTTATTTATATGCGCTGCAATGGCAGCAATTTTGCTGCTACCAATATCAAATGCGATGAAATTCGACGATTTTCCTTTCATGTTTATTTTCTTGTACTTGTTTTATATATGTATATTAAAAAAACCAAAAAGATATGCATTTGGTATAGATCAAATATACTATATGTTCAAGAATATTAATATTTTTTATCTTGAAATGCAGCAAAGAATCTGGTATCAACCTTGAGTGCAACAGGACAGGTGTCCGAGTGGTTTAAGGAACTGGTCTTGAAAACCAGCGTGCGGGCGACCGTACCGTGGGTTCGAATCCCACCCTGTCCGCCATAGATCTAAATAATAAATATACCAAGAGAAAAGCGAGCGTAGCCTGTAAGAGTATTCCAAAATTCATCTCATCTAATATCAAATTCTTATCCAAGGTATTTTCCATTTTTCTGGTGGAGTTCTCTAAACTTTCTCAAGTTCTATAACATAATCTTTTGTAGTTCTATATGCTGTTGCTCCTCGTGCCTTTAACCTTTTTACTTACCACAGAATGTACACCGTTTTTTGCGGTATGAGGCTTTAGTTTATTAACAACTTGGGGAGGAACTAAACTTTTTACCTTATTACCGGTTTTAGATCCTAATATAATACTATCTTGTGTTTTAGTGCTTTTGCCCACACCTATCTCTATACCTTTATTTACCTCTATTGCTCTGATCATCTCTTCGTATTTTCCTCTATTAACCGGAAGAGTGTATATTTTTCCTTTTCGTTTGATACATACTGGCGAATCTTTGTCCGTAACTGTAAAATAAACGGGTATTGGCATAGTCATCTCTACTAATTTTCCTTCTTTATCATAGTGAGCTGTAAGATATACAGCGTCTTTATCACTGATATTCTTTCCTTGCAAATCTTTTACGGCAAGGGACATATGCATAGGCCCTCCTTTAGCTTGTACAGGCAGGTCGAGATTTCGATAATTAGCTATTGTTGTTCCCCCAAGCTTGTATATCGCAGGATCACTAACAGCAACCGGTTTATTACTTAATTTACAAATTTCTATTCCGTCTCTACTAATACTGGCCTGGTTTCCACCTTTCCATTCTATATCACTATGCGGATATTTCCGGTGTATTTCTTGATATTTTTCACGCTCTATTGCACCCATCAACTCTGATATTTCCGGGTCTAAGCCGTTTCCTATGGCAGCACCATGCTGTGAGGCGTATTTATGAAAAGCTTCATTGCCTTTAGGTGCGTCTGCAATAGTTTGGCTACCAACTACTACATCTCTTTGCATCCTTCTAAGTTCTCTAAAATCTCTTAATATTTGATCACCAGAAACAATACTTACGTTATCTGAAATTTTATTAGTAGCTGGTGTTTGTACTTCTACCGGCTTTTGAGCAGGCATTTTTTTTGGAGTCACATCTATTTGTGTCAACGATTTTCTAGCAGCTTTTTCTGCTTTAAGTGCATCTTGATGCTCCTTATTTGCCTTATTTAAAGCCTCTTTAGCTGCCTTTGCTGCTTTTTGAGCTTGCAGTTCAGCTCGTTTGGCTGCTTCTAACTGCTGCGTTAACAGAGCAACTTCTGCTTTAAGTGCGTCTTTATCTCCACCTCCTTTTTGTATAGCTTGTTGCGCTTTAGATAACTGTTCTGTTAGTGTGGCCTTCTCCTTATCAAGAGTATCCAGGCTTGCCTGAATCTTCTCCAACTTTTCCCGTTTAGCTTGCTGATCCGCCTCCGCAGCCTCTGCTCTCTTCGTTAAAGCTGTAATTTCTTGGTCTTTACTGGCGGCTAGATCTACTAGTGCCTTACCCTTCTCTAATTCAAGTTCCTTTATTTTTTCGAGTGCTTGCTGTTGTGCAAGTTGATTATTTGCTACTAGCACATCTTTTTCACCAGCTAACTTATCTACTTGCTTTTGCAAAGCTGCAGTTCTCTGTCCTCCGCTTTCCTGTGCAAGCACTAGAGCTTGTGTTGCTTTATCTAATTTACCTTGTATATCTGTAAGGGCAGCTTGATGACTTGCCTGTTCTTGTTTTAAATCACTACTCTGCTGTTGTATCTGTTGTTGCAAAGTTTGCACTTGTGAAGTTCCGGTTTCTACTTCTTGGCGCAGTGTTGCTATTTGTTGTTCATACGCTTTTTTTGCTTGCTGTGCTGCCAGTTCTACTGATGCTTTCGCGTCAGTTAAAGAATCTAACTTCTGCTGTTGGGCTTCATCATTTGTCTTCATCTGCTGTTTTAACCGAGCAATTTCTTCCGCAAGTTTTGTCTTATCTCCACCTTCTTTTTCTATACTTTGTTGCGCTTTAGATAACTGTTGTGCTAATGTGCTCTTCTCCTTATCAAGATCATCCAGGCTTACCTGAATCGTATCCAACTCTTTCTGTTTAGCTTGCTTCTCAGCTTCCGCAGTTTCTGCTCTCTTCGTTAAAGCTGCAATCTCTATATCTTTACTAGCTGTTAGCTCTGCTAGTGCTTGTGTCTTCTCTGATTCAAGCCTACTTATCTTATCGCTCTCATGTTGTGCTGCAAGTTCATTCTTTTTTACTAACTCATCTTTTGCACCAGCTAACTTATCTACTTCCTTTTGCAAAGCTGCAGTTCTCTGTCCTCCGCTTTCCTGTGCAAGCACTAGAGCTTGTGTTGCTTCATCCAACTTACTTTGTGTCTCTTGAAGGGTAGTTTTATGCGTTGATTGTTCGCGCTCTAAAGCCTCACTCTGCTGTTGTATCTGTTGTTGCAAAGTTTGCACTTGCGAAGTTCCAGCTTGTACTTGCTGACTCAGTGTTGCTATTTGTTGTTCATACGCTTTTTTTGCTTGCTGTGCTGCCAGTTCTACTGATGCTTTCGCGTCAGTTAAAGAATCTAACTTCTGCTGTTGGGCTTCATCATTCTCTTTTATTTGAGTTTGTAACTGAGCAACTTTTGCTTCAAGTTCTTGTTTATTTCCAACTCTTGTTTTTATAGCTTGTTGTGCGTTAGATAATTGCTGTTCTAATGTTGTCTTATCATTACCTAACTTCTCTAAGCTTTCTGTAATACTATCCAGCTCTTCCTGTTTAGCTTGCTTCTCAGCTTCCGCAGTCTCTACTCTCTCCTTTAAAGCTGCAATCTCTTTATCTTTTTCTGCGCGTAATGCTTTTAACTCTGCATTTTGTTTTTCTATTAAAGCTTGCAATTCTGATAAGTTTGGTGTATTGCCATGCTCTTCTAGTTCTCTAATTTCATCAGCAAGGCTAGGAGCTGAGCTTGAGAATAAAGCTATTTGCTTCTCCAACTCTTCAATTCTTTCCTGCTGTTCCTGATTAAGTCGTTTAGCAAATTCCAGCTCCTCTTGACTTGAACCGCTGAGTTGTTGTTGCAAACGGTTTGCCTGCTTTAACTGTTCAATTTGTTCCTCTAGCAAAGCTTGTGCGTTTGTATGTTCGCTCTTTAATCGATTAAGTTCTTTTCGATGTTTTATGGTTTCGCTTAACTGAGAGAATTGCAGACTAGTTGATAGATAAAATTGTTCTGGAACATCTTCTTCCTGCTGCTTTTTAACTATCTTGGGCTGTTTAAGTAATTTACTATGCTCACTTTCTAATATACCAAGATGCTCTTCTTCCTGATACAGTGATTTTCGTGCATCCTTAACTACTTGTTCCTGTCTCTTTATATTTTCTTTTAAAGTATCTAGCTCATTAACTATTTTGCCTATTTCGCTTTGCCCTGAATTATCTACTCCTATTACCTCCTTACGTACTTCCTTCTCCCTTTGCCGAATTAAACGCTCTTGTCTTGCTAATTTTTCAGCTATTTCTTCGGGGAGTTCTATTCTGTCAATATCAGGTTCTAGTTTTCTTAGCTCCTTTAAATTTGCCTCAAGAGCATTCTCTTGCTTTTCTAGTGCAGTTATCTCTTTTAGCTTTTTCTCTTTTTCAGTATTACCAACCAATATTAAATTATCTAGGAAATCTTTTGGCTCTGTTTGAGCTTTCGTTGATGCCTGAATAAGATCTTGAACAAAATCATTCAAGCTTTCTCTGGTTTCTCCTGCATCATCTAATTTTTGTGTGAGGCTTTGTTCTTCTTGCCGTATTAGATCATCTAAAAAAAACTCTCTATAATGAGTATTTTCTCGTTTTAATTTTTGAACAATGTCATCAATTACCTCCTGATCCTGAGGATGTTCTGAAGTAATGTCAGACAAATCATTCAAGTTGTCTTTTACTAATTGTATCAAGCTTATTTTGTGATCCGCTTCTGCTATGTCGGTAAGTAATCCTTTTCTTTGCCGTAACTCCCGGACTGTTTTATCAATCTTGTCATATTCTTCAGTTTTTGCTTTTATTGCAGCAGTAACATCTGCCAGTTCTTCTTCTGCTTCTTCTACCATCACACTAAAGGCCTCGGCTTGAGCTTGCTTTTTCTGGCCGGCTAGATCTAATTTTCGCTTTTTGATAGTTGTTTCAAACTCGTGCATTAGAGAATCAACTTGTTCTTGTACTTCTTGACTTTTGAGAGCCAGTTCTTTTTCTTTAGATGCTAATTGTTTTTTTGATGAGTCAAGTGTTTTAATTGCTTTTTGCAGTTCTTCCTCACGCTTAACTACACTTTCCATAGTTTGTTCCAGTTCTTCCAGAACTGCTGCTTCTGATCTACTAGATTTTGACATTATGTTGTTCCTTGTTTAAGTAATTAAATTATATTCTATAGCTAGATTCTATGTTATTGCAACTAATCACTGAAAAAGTGGCAGTATAAAACATCTATAAATATAACAATTTTAAGATATAAAATGTTGAATTTATAGAAGAAGAGGTTATGGTGCTATTGTATCTATCGCCAAAAGAACTAGGGATGATATAGGGGATACAATTTTGATTTTAGCTTTTTATAATGTTGTTATTCTACCGACTTTTACTTTCTATCGACCTTGGTAAATAGCTGGAAAAAATTTTCTGTAGTTTGTGATGCTAATTCTTCAGGTCTAATGCCTTTGAGACTTGCTAAGAATTCAACTACATATTTAGTGTATGAGGGTTCATTGGTTTTACCACGTTTTGGTACTGGAGCCAGGTATGGGGAATCAGTTTCAACCAAAATTCTATCCAGCGGAATATAATTGACTGCCTCTCGCAACGCTTCGGCATTTTTAAAAGTTACAATTCCAGAAATTGAAATATACATTCCCAAATCCAGCATTTTAGCGGCAAACTCTTTTGATGCAGTGAAGCAATGTATTAGACCTGGAAATTCTTTATGTTTTTTGTTTTGCGCAATGATATTTTCCGTGTCAGTTTTAGCATCGCGAGTATGTACGATTACCGGTAGGTTATTTTCTTGAGCCGCAATGATATGTTGTTCAAATGAATCCCGTTGTAGTTTGTGATGATCAGGCTGTTTATTATAAAAATAATCAAGGCCGGTCTCGCCTAATCCTATTACTTTTTCATCAGTAGCCAGTTTTATCAGTTCGGTTGCTGGAGTTAATTGTTCAACTTCACTTGGATGCACTCCTACTGAAGCAAAAACATTGTCATATTTTTTGGCAATAGCTAGAATATTATCAAAATTATCAAGCCTGGTGCAAATAGTCTGCAGATATTTAACGCCGGCTTTGCGTGCTCTGGCGATGATAGCATCAGTATCATCATAGTCTGTTAGCATGTCTAAATGGCAATGTGAATCTACTATTATCATTGTTCTAATTTTGGAAATATTGGTTTTGGTTCTTGAATTGCTGCACCTGGTTGTAGAGCGAATTTATTAGTCATATTTGCAAAAGTTCGCTGGTTTGTAGGAATGTTTAGCTGATCAAGCATGGCGGTGGCAGCATCTGGCGTAAATGGCTGTAGCATAATCGCTATATAACGTAACACCTCTAGCAGTAAATAGAGTACCTGTTGCATCTTCTCCGGATTGGTTTTACGCAAAGTCCAGGGAGCTTCTTTGTCTATGTATATATTTGCCTGTTCTGTAATATGAATTATGTTATCTAGGACTTTGTTAATGTTAAAACCCTCCATTTGAGTCATATTATTGATTATAATAAGAGCAATTTCTTTGAATAATGGAGTGTTGTATATCTCGTCAATATATGCAAGCCTAACATCAGGAACTTTCTGTTGACAGTGCTTATAGGCAAAGGCACTGGTGCGTTGCAGTAAGTTTCCAATTTTATTTGCAAGTTCGCTATTATTACGCAAGACCAGATTTTCACGGGAAAAATTGCCGTCATTACCAAAGTTAATCTCACGTATTAGAAAATATCTGACCTGATCTAATCCGAATTCTTCAATGAGCTTAAAAGGGTCAATTACATTGCCTATAGATTTGGATATTTTCTGCCCCTCATTAGTCCACCAACCATGAGCAACGATAGATTTTGGTAATTCCTGGCCGGCAGCCATCAAAAATGCCGGCCAATAAACCGCATGGAATCTGAGTATATCCTTGCCGACTACATGCGCAGATGCCGGCCAGAATTTTGTAAAATCCTGTCCTTTATCAGGATATCCAAGGGCCGCTATATAATTAACCAGAGCATCAAGCCATACATAGATCACGTGATCCGGATTCCTCGGTACTGGAACTCCCCACTTAAAACTGGTGCGGGAAATAGATAGATCAATTAGACCATTACGTACAAAGCTGATTACTTCATTACGCCTTGATTTTGGCCAAATAAAGTTCGGGTTTTTATCGTAATAATCCAGTAACTTGTCCTGCCATTTGGAAAGAGCAAAAAAGTAGCTGGACTCTTCAACCCATTCTACCGGTGCGCCAGTTGGTGCCAGGCCATCTTCAGTTAGTTCACTTTCCGCATAATACGCCTCGTCCCTGACGGAGTACCATCCGTCATATTTGCCAAGATATATATCTCCACTAGCTTCGAGTTGTTTCCAAAAAGCACTGACCGCTTTCTTGTGTCTTTCTTCAGTTGTTCTTATAAAATCATCGTTTGAAATATTCAGACGATTCATCATTTTATGAAAACTGGCAGATGTTTTGTCAGCAAGTTCTTGTGGCAAGACTCCAGCCTTCTTTGCAGATTTTTCAACTTTTTGACCGTGTTCGTCGGTACCTGTTAGATATTTCACGTCTCTGCCGGCAAGGCGCATGAACCTGGACATTACATCACAGGCAATACTTGTATATGCATGTCCAATATGCGGAACATCATTTACGTAAAATATTGGCGTGGTAACATAAAAACTGTTAGAAGACATCGGCTATATCCATTATTTTAAAAAAGTAAGGATACAGGATAATACGATTAACCCATAGCATTATCAAGTTTCTTGAGTATGTGCAAGCGCATCATTAATAGACTGTAGTAAGTCAGGCTGTTTGTAGGGTTTGTATATGATCTTTACATCTTCATTAATGTTCTTTCTAAGTGTTTTTTCTTGTGAAGATAAGCCACTTTGAAATATAAAAGGCACTTGAGCAAATTTATCTTCTTTTCTAAGAATGTTAAAGATTTCATATCCGTTAATATCAGGTAGTAGAATATCAGAGATAATCAAGCATAACTCACTAGAGTATCTTGTTGCCAGATCGATGGCTTGTTTGCCATTAAATGCACCAACCAACCTAAAATCAGTAAAATTTGGAATAATTAATTCCACTAGCGTATGGCAGATTTTCTCGTCATCGATAAAGAGTATTATATCTCTTTTCTTTACTGCGTTCATGTGACTCAATTATATTTTTATGGGAATTGAAAATTCAACAGTAGAGCCAATAGTCTGGTTATTCGATGCGGTGATTGTGCCACCATGAGCCTCTACTATTTCACGACAAATAGCAAGTCCAAGTCCAGTACCTTTAGTGTATGTATTCTGTCTGGAGCCACGGTTAAATGGGACAAATATGTTATTTAATTCAGTTTCTGGAATACCAATACCTTCATCCTGAACTGAGATTATGCAACTATCAATCCCGTTGATTTTTTCTTGTTTGAATCTTACGGTGATTGCACCGTTTTTAGAATAGTTAATAGAGTTTGAGAGTAGATTAGTTAGCAACTGACCATACCAAAAAGGGTCTGCAATCGTCCAACATTTATCCACTGTATTTTCCAGCGTAATCGTTAAGTCACTTCTATTGATATGAAGATTTTTGCATATCTCTACGGCTTTTTTTGTCGTTGCAACAATATCCAGTTTGACAAAATTGAAAATTATTTTCTCTTGATCATCTGTTCTGCTTAGCAAAGAATCTACCAGTATGGTCAATCCTTCGCTAGCATCTAATATTGCGGACACGCTTTTGCGACGAGTTATGTCGTCTAATTGATCCCAATTTTCATTTAAGTATGAGGAAATACCTCTAATCCCATGTATTGGAGTTTTAAGTTCATGGCTAAGTTTTAAAAGAAAAGAAACTTCATTTTTGTTAGATTCCCTGGTCAATTCTTCTAAAGAGAAAGGTTTTGCGTGTTTTGTCATAATGGGTAATGTTCAAAATTATTTAGAAGAACTAAACTTTTATGTGAAAGGTCACTTATACCATACTACGGTTGTAATGTCCAATTTTTCTTAATGTACAATTCCATATTTATAGCATATACACCCTATGGTTGTAAAAGTAATAACTTAAGTAAGGACACATATATTATTGCACAATCAATAATATTTTTTAATAAAATGTCAGTTACAAGAAAAATTCTATATTAATTGATTTTCTAAAGTAGCTTTAATTCCAGAGTGTGATTATATTTGTCTGTAACTATATATTAGGATTTTAAAAACTGTGCAAATAATAAAAGTGTTACTTCCGAAAATTAGCCTTTTTCCTTTGGATTATTCTTCCAAGGCAGATCATCATGTTGGTGATTTGATTGTGGTTCCGTTCAGAAACAGGGAGGTTACAGGAATTGTTTGGGAGACAGGCTGTAATAGTTCAGGTAAACCACTAAAGAGCGTGTGCGCATTACCGCCATTTCCTGCGAGAATCAACGATAAGATGATCGAGCTGATTAAGAAAACAAGTCATTATTACCTGGCTGAACTTGGAACAGTTGCCAAATTGGTACTGCCTGTGGATATTAACGAATCACCGATAAAAATTAAGGAGCATACTATAGAAGGTACTACTATTTTGCCACCACTTTCCGATGATCAGCAAGTGATACTAAAGCAAATAGAGAATTATAAGAAGCCGGTTGTAATCAAAGGAGTTACCGGCTCTGGGAAAACTGAAATCTATTTCCATGCAATAGAGCAGCAATTGAAGCTCAGGAAACAGGTGCTTATTATGTTGCCGGAGATCGCTCTTAGCATGCAAATCATTGCAAGGTTTACTGAACGTTTTGGTTTTGCGCCTGCTATTTGGAATTCTCAGGTAACGAAAGCTCAAAAAAAACGAATTTTACGAGGGATAATTTCCGGTACGGTCAAAGTGATCATTGGTGCTAGAAGTGCCTTATTCCTTCCATATAAGGAACTTGGAATCATAGTTGTAGATGAAGAGCATGATCCGTCATATAAGCAAGGTGAGGGGATTCTTTATCATGCCAGGGATATGGCAGTTCTTAAGGGTCATATTGAGCATTGTCAAGTCCTCCTGGTATCTGCTACCCCATCGATTGAATCAATCTATAATGCAAAAATTGATAAATATCATCTTGTAGAGTTAAAGGATAGATTTAATGCAGCATTGTTGCCAACTGTCAAAATAGTTGATATGAAGCAGGAGACCTTGGCACGCAATTCCTGGCTCTCTGAGGAAGTAATAAAAGCGATTCAGGATAATATTCAAAACAATCAGCAAACTCTCATATTTTTAAATCGTCGTGGATATGCTCCACTGATGTTATGCAGGGCTTGTGGTTATAGGTTTAATTGTAAATCATGTTCAGCCTCAATGGTAATGCATAAATCAACAAATCGCCTGGAGTGTCATCATTGTGGTTCCGTTTCTCCAATCCATAAGTTTTGCCTGGAATGTCAGGAAGAAGATACGCTAATATTTTGTGGTCCGGGTATTGAGCGGATCGCAGAGGAGGTCGGTCAGCGTTTTTCAGGTAGCAGAATTTCCGTCATTAGTAAGGAGCAGGCTGCATCACCTGGTGAAATGCAGAATCTCCTTTATAAAATGGAAAAAGGCGACATAGATATTTTAATCGGCACTCAAATAATTACAAAAGGTTATCACTTTCCTAAGCTTACATTGGTAGTAGTGATTGATGCAGATATTGGATTTATGGGAGGGGACCTCAGAGCATCCGAGCGTACGTTTCAGCTGTTGCAGCAGGTTGGAGGAAGGGCTGGCCGGGTAGATAAGAAGGGATTGGTTTTGCTGCAGACTTATTGCCCGGAGCATAAGGTGATAGCGGCCTTAGCTAGTGGCAGAGAAGATGCTTTTATTAAAGAAGAGATGGAATCAAGAAATGCAGCTATTATGCCTCCATTTGCAAAAATGGCGGCGATTACAATTACCGGCAAGAATGCAGAAAAAACACTGCTGGAAGCTAAAAAATTTGTATCACTTGCTCCAAAAAGTTCTGCGAGAATATTAGGTCCGGCAGAAGCTATGATGCTTAAACTATCAGGAAGATATCGTTATAAAATACTAGTGATTGCAGAAAAAGAATTTAACTTACAGAAATATTTGAAATTATGGAAAGAACACTCGTACATCCCATCTACATATCAGTTAAAAATTGATATAGATCCGCACAATTTTATCTAATGTATGGATTCTTAAATACGCACAGTTACCTGGTTATACCAATCATTAGAATAACTAATCTTTAACTCAGCTACATGTCATCTGCGAACGTAGCGCGGTAATTTATTGAACATTTTTAATGCGTTGAAACGCTGAAATGGGCTGCCGCAGTCACCAGGTTTCTTCGCAGTAATGACGAGGAGCGGGGCAGTTTTTTTTAATGATTGGTATTAGCGCAATAGCATCTGTGTTAAAGGTCAAGCCTATTTTTCTTCCTCAGAGTCGATTTTCTTTTATCAAGCATTTTTCTTGACTCCAGGTACTCAAACTGTACACTATACAGCATCTTAAAACATCTCTGGTAGCTATGTTTATACAAACTGAAGACACTCCAAATCCAAGTGCGCTTAAGTTCTTTCCTGGAAGCGAAGTTAGTCCTGCAGGTCCGGTTTTTTTCAATACGCTTGAAGAAGCTGTAAGCAAGAGCCAACTTGCTACAAAGATATTTCATGTTGGCAGCGTAACGGCGGTGTTCTATGGCTCTGATTTCATCACGGTAACTAAAGCAGATGCTGCTGACTGGAAGTTGATCAAGCCTGAAATCCTTATGGTGATTATGGATCATTTAGTTGCAGGTCTACCAGTTTTTGATGAGCCGCAAGAGACTTTGCAGGAGATCGATACAGACGGCATGTCTGACATTGAGAAGCAGATCGTTGAAATCATCGAAACCAGAGTACGTCCATCAGTAGCGATGGATGGCGGTGATATTGTCTATCAAGGATTTGAGGATGGTATAGTCTATTTGCAGTTACGAGGTGCTTGTGCCGGGTGTCCGAGTTCAACTATTACTCTTAAAAACGGTATTGAGTCGATGTTGCAGCATTTTGTCCCCGAAGTGCAGGGTGTTGAAGCTGTAGAAGAATAGTTATTATACTTAAAAGAGTGCTGTAAGATGGTCTTTTTTGTTCATTTCATTTTTAGGAAAGCAAAGCTTATACTAAATTTGTGTTTTTAAAATCAAAACAATATCATTACTTGCAAACCCATGAATAAGCGCAGCAATCGTGCGGTTTGATCTATACTGCAAGGCCTGACAGTTTTTGAATTGATTCCACTGCTAAAAAATCTTCGCAGGAGGTTAACGATTATAGGTAAATTTCTTCGAATGCTATTTCTTAGTAGTTCTGCTTTCTTCTTCACTAGTATCCAGACGGGCTTTTTCGAGGCTGCGATCAAGGTCAACCTGGCTGCAAATGCCTAGTAATACCGGATCACGCTGACGAATATTACTCATATTCCAGTGTGAACGATTGCGTATATCTGTAACAGTTGACTTGGTTGTACCAATCAATTTAATGATAGTAGAATCTTTGATTTCAGGGTAGTTTTTTAAAAGCCAATAAATAGCATCTGGTTTATCCTGACGTCTGGCAATCGGGGTATATTTTGCGGTTTTTTTGCCTTTACCTACTGCTTCATAAGCCACGCTAAGCTTTAGTTGTAGTTGGGCTTTACTATCTTTGGAGCAACGTTCCAGCTCGTCTTTCTCTAGCTGCCCGGAAGTCACTGGATCAACACCAATGATTCCTACTGCAACTTCACCATCAGCAATTCCTTTAACTTCAAGTTCGTGGATGCCACAAAAATCTGCTATTTGCTTAAAGGTTAGAGTGGTATTATCCACTAACCATACAGCAGTTGCTTTTTGCATTAATGGATATTTTTGCTCTTTGTTCATGTTACAGTTTTTCGTTTATTGCTCATATTTTCTCAATCGAAAAATACTCCTTTTGGTAAGGAAAGTCAAATACTCTTAAAGTACAAGGTCAAGTTAAGCAATTTAATTTAGAAATGGGTATTAGCCTTATAATGTAAATTTAGTATAAGCTTTGCTTTCCTAAACTCGTAAAAACTAATCTTCAGTTAGTTGTAAAAATTTTTTTTACTAAATATTTTACTAAATGATTGTTAGAAAATATAAATTATATATTTTGAAACCAGGCGCAGAGCGGCTTATATACAGGGTGATTGTAATTATTTTGACTAAATCTTTTTATCAATACTTCTGGCGTCACTATACGGACAAGTGTTAAGAATGGGGGTGTTTGGGACGTTAGGATTAAAAATTGCTTTATACTTGATATATTAAACTGCTGATGTTAGCATAAAATATATGGGTCACTTTTTTAACTTAATTAATCAAAAAGAGGTAATTATGAAAGATTTTAATTATGCTTATACTAACTTGAAAAAGGATGTCGCGTCATTGAAAGGCAAACACTTTGAATTATCAGGAAATTTAGAACTAGGAAAAGGTTCTGAATCATCATCTGCAAGTATAGTACAAGCTTTATACATAAGATATTGCAATGACTGGGAAAATTTTCAGAAAAGTTTAGTATCTGATGCTTCAGAACGTGGATATAATATCGATACAGTACTGGGCAACTTTCCGGAACCAGTTCTTCCTGAAGAAACTGTAGCAATTGGAGAAACTGGAGACTGGACATCATTTGATGGTTAGAGTCAATAGACTTTGTAAGTTGGAGGCATTTGAGGAGGCCGTTCCATTATTAAATTCACCTCTCTAGTTCAAAACTATCACCTGACTGTTTTTGCTGCTCTATTTCCTTACCCATATCAGATTTTAGATTTATGTATTACATAATATTTTTATCAGAGATAACAGAATTTAAATATTCTGATTTGTATTTATAATTATTTTGATCAAAACCTTGTACCACGCTACCCCTGCTGATTTCATGTATATTCAGCTCAATCTTGATATTAACTGCTTTGCTACATAATTGATCTGTCGTTGCTTCAAAGTGCTTTATATTCTTGTCTTTAAAAGCTTCTATAGCATCTCTTAAATTATCCCTGTTTGTTAATTTTTGTATATCTTCAATTTTTGTCTTAAATCTATCTAAAACTTCTGCATTGTTTATTTTGGTTAAAATCTGATTCACATCCCTCTGATTTGCATAATCCAGTAAATTATTATCTTGTGGCTCTGGACGGCTTTATTTCTTCAATTTATATGAATGTGTCAACAACAGCATAAATAGTACTTTTGGCGTAGAAGCTGCCGGAGCTTGAGGATTGCATCAAATGTAAGGATTAACGCAACCTTGACTGATCTTTACTTTTATTTTGCTGCATTACCCGAGCCTTCACTGCTTCCTGGGTGATGTGTGCCTCTTGGTGTACATCATGCTGATATTTCATACCATTTTTGTTAAAACGTTCTCCTGCTTGATGGATTTTATCTTTATCTGCGGAAGAAAATCGGTTCATCACTTGCTCGGTAATGTTTGTTAGAAACTGCCAAGACAACTCTATTTTTTCCTGAAGCGTAAGAGTTATTTTTTCTTCGTCCTTATGCTTGACTTCATTATAGATAGCCTGAGACTTGGGATCTTTCGGTACAACATGTTCCGGTTTTTGATGGCCACGCATCCTTTTTACTATGAAAAATGCAGCAAATCCCAACGCTACGAGCAGGATCATATTGATTAGAGTAGACATATTTTTACCGATTAGTTGACTAAACTTGAATATATTATACTAACGATACTAGCTAAGATTATGCCAATCCACAGAAAAAGTATTATTAATAAATCGATAAACAACCAATGTGGTGATTCAGTTGCTATCTTCGTCCCAAAGCATCATATCATGGACACAAAAGCAGCATATAGTCCTGAAACCAGGTAGTTACAATCGGATAAGTCCACTCTCCTACAAAGGCAATACAAAGCTAAAGCTTGACCCTTTTTTACCATCGCTTTTGGCTTCAACCCTGCCACCATGTACTGTTATTACTTTTTCACATAAGGCAAGACCTATACCTCTCCCGCCTGCCGGTGTTCTTGTTTTGGAACTTACTGTGAACTTATGAAATATACTAATTAGTTCGTCTTGCGGTATGCCGATTCCCTCATCTGTA
>CAJQOD010000026.1 GCA_905479865.1 uncultured Rickettsiaceae bacterium
CAACTATATGTCAGGTGGTCAACTGGGATGCCCGATGGTGTTTCGGGGACCCAATGGTGCTGCAGCCAGGGTGGGGGCGCAGCATAGTCAGAATTTTGCAGCTATTTATGCGCATATTCCAGGGCTAAAGGTGATTGCGCCATATAGCGCAGAAGACAGCAAAGGTTTGTTGATCAGTGCGATTAGAGATGATAATCCGGTGATTTTCCTGGAAAATGAGATGATGTACGGTCAATCTTTTGAAGTACCAGACATTGTTGAACCGATTGAAATTGGTAAAGCCAGGCTGCTCAGAGAGGGTGAGGATGTAACAATTCTTGCATTTTCCCTGCAAGTCGGGATGGCTCTTGAAGCTGCTAATATATTGGCAGAAACAGGAATCAGTGCCGAAGTAATTGATCTTCGCAGCATAAAGCCGCTTGATGAGTCGGCAATCATTGAATCAGTGATTAAAACCAATCGCTTGGTGAGTGTTGAGGAAGGCTGGTTTTTTTCCGGCATTGGTGCTACGATCAGTTCAATTGTGATGAGAGAAGCTTTTGATTATCTGGATGCACCGGTGGAAGTTGTCTCTGGTAAGGAGGTGCCTTTGCCTTATGCTGCGAATCTGGAAAAGATGTCATTACCAACTACAGATGAAATAGTTGAAGCAGCCAAAAGGGCTTGCTATAGAGAAATGTAACTGAAAAATTGATGAGTTAAACGATGCCTATAAAAATCTTAATGCCGGCACTATCGCCAACAATGGAGCATGGAAATCTTGCTAAATGGTTTAAGAAAGAAGGGGATAAAATTTCTGCCGGCGATGTGATCGCTGAAATTGAAACTGATAAAGCAACAATGGAAGTGGAAGCAGTTGATGAAGGAGTTTTGGCAAAAATTACTGTGCCTGACGGTACTCAGGAAGTTCCGGTTAACTCGCTAATTGCGGTGCTAATTGAAGAGGGTGAGGATGCTGCGAGCGTTGATGCTTTTATTGCTGAGTCTGTAAGCGTAGCTCCGGCTAAAGCTGCACCTGAGGCAGAGGAGAAGAAAACTACGCCAGCTTCGGTTGCTACGCCTGCGGCGCAAGTACCGACTGCTCCTGTTAAGAGTATTGGAGAGCGAGTGTTTGCTTCGCCGCTTGCAAGGCGTGTAGCTGCAACGGAAGGAGTGAGTTTGTCGAATCTTACCGGCACGGGACCGCATGGTAGAATCATCAAGGCTGATGTGCTTTCTGGTAGTAGGTCTGAGGGTAGAGTGGCAAGACATTCTGAGGAATATCGCCTTCTGCCGAATAATAATATGCGTAAAATTATTGCCAGGCGTTTGCTGGAATCAAAGCTTACCGTACCGCATTTTTATCTTGCAATCGAGTGTATGATGGATGCAACATTGGAAGCACGCATGCAGTTGAATGCTGGCTTTGGTGATGATAAAAGTAAAAAATTATCAGTAAATGACTTTGTAATTTTGGCAGCCGCCAAAGCTTTAAAGGATGTTCCAGAAGCGAATGCCAGTTGGAGCGAAGAAGCGATTATGATATATAATAATATTGATATCTCGGTTGCAGTGGCAATTGATGGTGGTTTGATTACGCCTGTGATCCGCAATGCTGATCAAAAAGAAATTATTACAATTTCTGCTGAAATGAAGGATCTGGCTAAAAGAGCCAGAGAGAATGCACTGAAACCTGAGGAATTTCAAGGTGGAGGTTTCAGTATATCAAATCTTGGTATGTATGGTATTAAAAGCTTCAACGCAATTGTGAATCCACCGCAAGGCTGTATTTTAGCAGTTGGAATGAGTAGCAGAAGAGCTGTGATTGTGAATGATAAAATTGAAATACGCACAATGATGGATGTGAATTTGTCATGTGATCATAGGGTTGTCGATGGAGCTGTTGGAGCGACTTTCCTTGCTGCGTTTAAGAAATATATGGAATCTCCAATATTGATGTTTATTTAGGTGTTTTAGTATATATGGAAAATTTTGATGTAGTAGTAATTGGTGGTGGACCAGGTGGTTATGTAGCAGCAATCAGAGCGTCTCAGCTAGGACAAAAAACAGCGGTAATTGAAAGGGAGCATCTAGGTGGAATTTGTCTGAATTGGGGGTGTATTCCAACCAAGGCTTTGCTGAAATCTGCTGAGTTATATCAAAAAATCAGGCACTCTGAGGAATATGGTGTTTCTGTAAAAGGTGTGGAATTCGATATAGAAAAAATCGTGGCTCGCTCGCGAGATGTTTCTAAAAAACTGGTTGGCGGTATTGGCGGCTTGCTTCGGAAGAATAAAGTAACTGTTATTGAAGGCGTAGCTAAATTGGAAGGAGCCGGCCGGATATCTGTTGATGGAAAGCTTGCAATGCAAGCCAAAAAGATCATCATTGCTACTGGTGCTAGAGCGCGCATACTTGCCGGGTTTGAACCAGATGGTAAAAATATCTGGACATATCGTGAGGCGTTAGTGCCTAAAACCATGCCAAAATCAATGATAGTAGTTGGTTCTGGAGCAATCGGTATAGAGTTCGCCTGTTTTTATAATGCACTTGGAGTCGACGTTACGGTTCTGGAAGCGGCTGAAAGAATTTTACCGGCAGAAGATCAGGAAATATCCACGATGGCTCAGAAAGCCTTTGAGGGAAAGGGCATTAAGTTTAGAACAGGAGTGAAGCTTGAATCGCAAAAGGCAAGCACTAACGGCGTTAATTTGACATTCGAGCATGCAGGTAAAAAGCAAACGCTAGAAACTGAAATCCTGTTGATGGCAGTTGGTATTGCCCCAAATACAGAACAGATTGGTCTTGAAAAAACTAAGGTAAAGCTCGATCGTGGACACATTGTAACGAATGGCTTAATGCAGACATCTGAAGCTGGAATTTATGCAATTGGAGATGTTGCAGGAGCTCCTTGGCTTGCACACAAAGCTAGCCATGAGGGTATCATTGCTGCTGAAGCTATTGCAGGTGGGCAACCACATAAAATTACTAAAACCAATATAGCTGGATGCACATATTCAAATCCGCAAGTTGCTAGTGTGGGACTGACTGAGGAAGCGGCTAAAGCAGCCGGGTATAAGATAAAAGTCGGTAGATTCCCATTCTATGCAAATGCTAAAGCTCTGATTTTAGGTGATGGGGATGGTTTGGTTAAAACAATTTTTGATACAAAAACCGGTGAAATGCTGGGCGCGCATATGATTGGTGCTGATGTTACTGAGCTTATCCAGGGTTATGTTATAGCAAAAGGAATGGAAGGGACGGAACTGGACCTGATGAATACTATATTCCCGCATCCGACCTTGTCAGAAATGATGCACGAATCTGTCTTGCAGGCTTACGGGAAGCAAATTCATATATAAATTTTCATATTTAAAGGAGGGAATTAATGCCTAAAACTGTCGAACTATCTCAAGCTATGAGTGCTAGGTTGTGCCATGACTTAGCCGGTTCTATCGGTGCTATTGATAGTTGTATTGATTTAATTGAAAATCATAACAAAGCGATAGGTAAAAAAGCGAAAGAACTGGTATCAGAAGAGTCGGGTAATCTGGTAAACAGGATCAAGTTTTTTCGTAGTGCTTACGGGCTTTCTGGCGGAGAAACTGATATGAGCATAATTAGTATGACCAAGCTACTTACTGATTTTTTTAACAACACTGACGTTAAGTTGAAGCTAAATTTTGAAGAGGGATTGATTTATCTTGAATCGCAGCTTGCAAAGGCAGCAATTTGCTTGGCAGCCATAGTTTCTGAAAATATTAGTCTAAAAGGTCATGTTAATCTTCATATTAGTAAAGATCACAATAGCCCTGTTAAATTGCTTGGTACTGGAGATAATCTACAATTAAAAGATGAGTACATAGAAGTGCTAAAAGGTGAGAAGAAAAAGCCTATAAATGTAAGAAATTGTCGCGAGTATTATATTAATAAGTTATGTGCGAAGAAGGGGTACATAATATTAGTAGGTAAAAAACCCGGGTCTATAGAGTATAAGCTAGTGAAAAAATCATAAAAGATAAAATTATGACGGGATGTAGAGTTGAAACAGATTCCATAGGTGAGATTAAGGTTGAAGATCAATATTATTGGGGCGCACAGACGCAGCGTTCGATTAATAATTTTAAGATAGCTGAGCAAAAGATGCCTAAGGAAGTTATCAGGGCTTTAGCCATTCTCAAACGATCTGCAGCTAAGGTTCATGCAGGTTTTGGGGTGCTGGATAAGCCAATTGCGGATGTTATAGTAGAATCAGCTGATAGGGTGCTTGGTGGAGAATTTGATAGTAATTTTCCTTTAGTTGTATGGCAGACAGGTTCGGGAACTCAGTCAAATATGAATATGAATGAGGTGTTAGCTAGTATTGCAAACGAAAAATTAACCGGTAAAAAAGGCGGTAAGTCACCCGTACACCCCAATGATCATGTCAATATGGGACAGTCTTCCAATGATGCCTTTCCAACAGCTATGCATATTGCGACTATTTTGCAAGTTCAGGAAAAGTTAATTCCAGCTTTAAAAAAGCTGCATAAGAGCTTGGAGCATAAATCACAAGAATGGCAAGCTATTGTAAAGATTGGCAGGACGCATTTACAGGATGCAACTCCAATAACGTTGGGTCAGGAATTTTCTGGATATGCGCATCAGATCAAATATAGCCTTGAAAGAGTCGAGCAGTCTCTTGAGAGAGTGTATTTCCTGGCGCAAGGGGGAACGGCAGTTGGAACCGGTATCAACTGCATGTCTGGGTTTGCTGAAAAATTTGCAGAAGAAGTATCAAGTTTTACTGGTCATAAGTTTAAGACTGCGCCGAATAAATTTGAAGCACTGGCTTGTAATGATACGTTGGTCGAATTTTCAGGCACATTAAATACTCTAGCAGTTAGTATGATGAAGATTGCAAACGACATTAGATTGCTAGGCTCTGGTCCAAGATGTGGTTTTGGTGAGCTTAGTTTACCAGCCAATGAGCCCGGATCATCAATTATGCCCGGTAAAGTCAATCCGACTCAGTGTGAAGCGATGACTATGGTAGCAGCTCAAGTGATGGGTAACCATGTAGCTGTAACTGTAGGGGGCTTGAATGGTCATCTTGAGCTTAACGTGTTCAAACCTCTGATAATTCAGAATGTAATTCATTCTATCAATCTGCTCAGCGATGCGATGGTGAGTTTGGTTGATCATTGTATTGACGGGATCAAGCCGAATATTGTGCGAATTAAAATGCTACGTGATGAGTCATTGATGCTCGTGACGGCTCTGAATCCGCATATTGGTTATGATAATGCAGCTAAAATTGCCAAGAAAGCTTTTATTGACGGAACTACTTTAAGGGAGGCTGCTTTGGCTCTTGATATAATCTCATCTGAGGATTTTGACAAATTTGTCGTGCCTGAAAATATGGTGGGTAAATGAAGTTTTTTCTTTAAGTAAAATATTGAAATATTTTTTATATAAAGTCACGTTGACACAGTTATTCTATTGTTCTAGCTTACTGATCAGTAAATTAAATTCGAGAGATAGTGCTGATGAGCGAACTTTCTAAGTCTATTGGTTTGTTTAGCAGAATGAGACATAGCAGGGCACGGTATACGATGTGGCCGATCAGGTCATACGAGTTGACAAAATTTCTACCCATGGCTTTTTTGATGTTGTTTATATTGCTTAATCAGAACCTGGTGCGTAGCATCAAGGATGGTTTTGTAGTCACCATGATCGGCACTGAAGTTTTGAGTTTTATTAAGCTATGGGGCGAGATGCCCATGGGTGTGCTGTTCGTCATAATTTATACCCGCCTTTGCAATATTATGACTACCGAGCAGGTATTCCGTTTGATTGTATTGATTTTTCTGGGATTTTTTGCTTTTTTTGCTTTTGTTATTTATCCAAATAAAGAATGGTTTCATCCTGACCCTGCAATCGTTGAACACTATATCCAGCTGTTGCCGCATTTAAAATGGTTCATAGTGATGTGGGGTAAGTGGAGTTTTGTGTTGTTCTATATTATGGGTGAATTATGGCCGGTAATTGTATTTTTCTTATTCTTCTGGCAGTTAGCTAATAAGATCACTAAGACAGAGGAGGCAAAAAGATTCTATGTGTTTTTCGGTTTGTTTGGTCAGATGAATTTGCTTATTTCAGGTAGTCTTATAGTTTATTTTACTAAAGGCGAGCATTTCTTATTGCCTTTATTTTCCAATATTAGTGATAGTTCGGAAATTGTTTTGAAGTCCATGACAATTCTGATGATGTTATCAGGGGTGATTTGTTTGGTGCTACACCGTTTTGTTGAAGTAAAAAATATAGAGAGTTTGAAAGGGATAAAATTTAAGAATAAACGTACTGATATTTTAAAGCTGTCTTTAAAAGATAGTGCCAGGATGGTTTTTACTTCCAAATATCTGGCAGTTATCTGCATATTGATGATTTCTTATAGCACCTCGATCAATCTTATTGAAGGGCTATGGATGTCGCGCACTAAGGCTTTATACCCGGAAACCAAAGACTTTATGGCTTATATGGGACATGTGTTGTATTGGACCGGTATTGCAACGCTGATCTTTATATTTATCGGTAGTATTATTGTGCGTAATGCGGGTTGGTTTTGGGGAGCAGTGCTGACACCTGTGATTACATTTTTGGCCGGGAGCATGTTTTTTTCTTTTGTTGTGTTAGAAAAGCATTTAGATGTAATTTTTGTAAGTTTTGTGCATTTATCACCATTAGTAATTGTTGTCTTTATTGGCGGTTTACAAAATGTATTAAGTAAAGGGGTGAAATATTCCCTTTTTGATGCGACAAAAGAGATGGTTTACATTCCTTTGGACAAAGAGATGAAAACAAAGGGCAAGGCAGCTGTTGATGTACTGGGAGCTAAACTTGGTAAATCAATCGGTGCATCTGTACAGATGGTGACATTTACCATATTTCCAGCAGCTCATCATGAAGATATAGCAGGCTTCCTGATGGTAATCTTTATGGTTGTATGCTTAATATGGATATATGGTGTTAAGATGCTAAATGTAGATTATAAGAAAGTGCTAAAAACAGCAGGCGAATAAAAAATTACTTTAATTCCAAGAAAATTAGGCATTGCCTATTGAGAGTTCGTGATATCATCACTGTTTTGATATAGACTATGAGCGAGGATTTCGAATGTCTGATATAATCCCAATTACAGTTGCGTATGGTGACGGGATTGGCCCTGAGATAATGGATGCGGTGATGCACATCCTGAAAAAAGCTGAGGCCAATATCCGGGTAGAGATGATCGAGATTGGCCAGAAGCTCTATAAAAAGAATTACACCTCCGGAATTGCTAGCGATACGTGGGAGTCATTGGAGCGTACCAGGGTGCTTTTAAAGGCACCTATTACTACGCCTCAGGGAGGTGGTTATAAGAGCCTTAATGTTACCTTGCGCAAGGCATTGGGTTTATACGCCAATGTGCGTCCGTCTATTTCTTATCATCCATTTGTTGCGACCCTGCATCCGCAGTTGGATGTTGTGATTGTGCGTGAGAATGAGGAAGATTTATATGCCGGTATAGAATACAGACATACCAGAAATATGCGCGAATCAATGAAGCTAATTAGCCGTACCGGCTGTGAAAAAATAGTTAGATACGCATTTGAATATGCGGTTAAAAATAACAGAAAGAAGGTCACATGCTTTAGTAAGGACAACATAATGAAATTTTCTGACGGTATTTTTCATCAAGTTTTTGATGAGATTGCTAAGGAATATCCGAAGATAGAAAATGAGCATTACATAGTCGATATTGGTACCGCAAAAATCGCCACTAAGCCTGAGATTTTTGATGTTATTGTTACTTCAAACCTGTTTGGTGACATTATTTCAGATATAACTGCTGAAATTTCGGGTTCTGTAGGTTTGGCAGGTTCTGCAAATATTGGCAAGAATTATGCCATGTTTGAAGCAATTCACGGCTCAGCGCCAGATATTGCAGGTAAAAATATTGCAAATCCTTCCGGCCTTTTAAACGGGGCGATTATGATGCTTGTGCATATTGGGCAAGGTGAAATTGCATCAAATATCGAGAATGCCTGGAAAAAGACTATCGAGGATGGTGTGCATACTGTCGATATATATAATGAAAAAACTTCTTCCAAGAAGGTGGGAACTAAGGAATTTGCAGAAGAAGTCATTAGGAGATTAGGACAAAAGCCTGCCACGTTAAAAGTAGCTGATTATGGTTCTGCGCCGAAGTCAGAGACTAAACAATTTAGCTATGACATTAATAGTTCTGAAGAGAAGACGCTTGTTGGTGTGGATATATTTGTGGATATGCATGTTAACTCTGCAGACAAAGTGGTAGATAAAATAAATCCGATTGATGGTGGTAGATTAATTTTGAAAACCATTGCTTGCAAAGGTCTGAAATTATGGCCGCGTGATGATGAACATTTGATAGAATCAGATCATTGGTGTTGTAGATTTATGCCTGATTCCGGAACAATTACTCACGCTCAGATATCTGCTCTACTAGCAAAATTTGCTACAGCTAATATTGATTTTATCAAAGTTGAAAATTTATATGAATTTGACGGCAAGAGAGGCTATTCGCTGGCGCAAGGAGAGTAACCAGATATGTTAATTGCTCAAATTACTGATACACATATAGTTCCAAAGGGAGAATATTGGAAGGGTGACAATAAAGCAATGACTGCTCAAAGACTTCAGTCGATTGTTACACATATTAATGCATTGCAACATAAGCCGGATCTGGTAATTCATACGGGAGATATTGTAGATAAAGGTGATGTGGAATCGTATGAGCATGCTAAAGAGTTGCTCGATGAACTTGATAGTAAATATTTTCTTGCATGTGGGAATCATGATGATTTTAGTAATTTAAAACATATATTTACCAAACATGCTTATCTAAGCGATGGTAGGTTTGCACATTATGTTATAGATCATCTGCCAGTTAGAGTCATTGTGTTGGATACTCAAATAAAAGGTGAAGAATATGGTAAATTATGTGCATCAAGAAAGAAATGGCTTGCTGAAACTTTGGATAAGTCCAAAAAAGATACGATGATTTTTTTACATCATTTCCCAATTACAGTACGAGATCAGATTCTGAACGATATTAAATGAGTCTATCATAAACTTTGTGTAAGTTGGAAAAATCAAGCAGTATAAAATACTGTAAAAAACAACTTAAACAAGAGATAAAAATGGCAAAAAAAATAGATAACAAAGCAGTAGATGTAAATACTAAATTAGTAGAAGAA